>DASVGQ010000069.1:0-15623 GCA_036379455.1 Nevskiaceae bacterium | reverse complement strand
CACCAACAACCAGAAGGCCGCGCCATGAGTGAACCGCTAAAACAACGGGTAGAAGGCGTCATGGCAGTAGCGCTGGCGCCTGTCCTGCTGGTGATCGTGTCAACCATGGGCGGCTACATGCTCAACGCGTTGAACAGGAATCTAACGGACCTCGGGAAGGCGACGACGTCCATGTCGGTGCAGCTCGCAAAGATCCAAGTGCAACTGCAGGGGACGCAGACGTCTTACGAATCCCTGCGGCAGGATCTCGCGCGACAGGAACAGCTGTCACGCACGAACGAGCACCGCATCACCGTGCTAGAGGCTCACGCCATAAAGTGAGGCCCGATTCAGGGCTCGCAGTGTGACGAAAGCGTGACGGTTTTTGGGAATCAATGCCAAGTCATTGATCGGCAAGACCGTAATTACTGACGCCGCAATCCATCATGGGGGCAACGCAGAAGCGCCAAGGGCGTTGGCTGTCGATCGCCATCAAGGAGAACCGTCCATCGTGGGCATGAACTGGACGTGGCTTGCGCGATGCAGGTGTCGTCGGGCTTGCAGCCGACCCGTCGGACGTTGTGTGTGCAGCGGCACGCGCACATAGCAATGCATTACGGCTTCAGCTCCGTCCCGCAATGCTTGCACTTCGTGGCTGCGGGGTTGAGGTCGTCGGACAGGCAGGCCGGACAGGTCTTCGTCGGCGGGGCCGGCTGCGGGTCACCGAATACCGTCTTGCCGCGTCGCGCCATGGTCCACTTGTAAGGCACGACGATCACGAAGTAGACGACGGCCATGAAGATGACGAAGTAGATGATCGCCGAGATGAAAGCACCGACATTCAGGAAGGTGCCGTTGCCGCCGCCCGTGACCAGCTGCCAGCCGAGCCCCGGAGCGCTCTTGCCGCCCTGGGCTGCGGCGATCAGGGGATTGATGATGTTGTCGGTGAACGCCTTGACCAGGTTGCTGAACGCCAGCGCCACGACCAAGCCGACGGCAACGGTGATCACATCGCCGCGCATCAGGAAGTTGCGGAAACCCTTCAACATGGTTCTGTCCTTCACTGCAGGGGTGCGCGCGCGAATTTAGCACTCCTCGGGATGTCGCCGGCGCGTCCGCATGTTCCACGCCGCGCGGTCAAGGCCACGGTCGTAGTCGTCAGCGTCTTTGGCCCGTTTCGCGCGTCAGTGCTGAAGGACTGGAGCGTTGGATTGGCGGCGCCGTCCGCGCCGCATGCAGAGGTGCGTGGCCGGTAGTCGCCGATTGAGTCTGTGGCGACGAACAACCGATCAGGGGCTGGGAGCAACGGTGGTCGAGGTCGTGATGGCGATGGGGATCGTCGTCCCCGGCTTCGTCTGCGTGACGCTGGTGTACGTGTGGCCGGCGTATTCATACGTGACCCTGTAGCCCCTCGTTTCCTGTCGCGTGGTGTACTGCGTAACGGGCGTGCACTGCGTCTTTGTGGCGCCGGGGCTCCGTATCCGTCGATGCCGTGCTCCGCGACATAGTGACCGCCCACCACGCCGGCAATCGCGCCCAGCGCCGTCATCGCCGAGTTTCCGGAGCCCTTGCCGAAGCGGCTGCCGAGCAGCCCTCCGGCGGCGCCGCCGACGAGTGAGCCTATGAGGCTGCGCGTCGGGCTGGCTTGCTCCACCGCGACTTCGTGACACTGCTGCGTGGTGTGTGGAACGCGTACCGTCCTGGTCGCCGGGACGGCGGACACCACCTGCGCCGTGACGTGTTCGACGGCAGGCGCCGTCTGCGCGCAGACGCACAGGGGTGCTGCCGCAATCAACAGAGCCCAGTAGCTGGTTCGCATCTTGATACCTCCTTCTGTCCTGCCCGTCCGCACGCGCGCGGTTGCTTCGACGTTTCGCCGGCGCGTGACGCGTCATCTGCCGCTCTCCGCGTTCGTGCAGCTCCCGCCGCATATCCACTGGACCGGCGGCGGTGAGAGGAGTTCGACAGGGTTTCCCCCGGACATCTGATCCGGATTCGCTGCGTGCCGCGTTCCGCCCGGCCGCGTGGGTTGGCGGCGGGCGACACGACGTGCGTCAGGGCAGGCCGAAGAGCCGCCGGAAGAAACCGCGGTGGGGCGCCTGTTCGGCCATCGGCTTCGTCGGTGACGCTGGCGCGCGCGGCGGCTGGGCAGGCGTCGCGCGAGGGGGATGGCCTGTCTTCACCTCCACGATGCGGGAGACGTAGTGCTGCGTCTGTTCCGGCAGGTGGGGTGCGATCTGCAGCCATGACGTGACGGGCTTGGGTGCTTCGCGGTAGCCCTTCTTCGCGCCGCCGAGCCCCGCGTTGTAGGCCGCGAAGCTGACGAGCAGCCGCAGGTGCGCGGACAGCGCGTTCCATACCGGCTGCTCATAGAGCTGGCGATCGTGATAAATGCCGGCCGCGATGTTCCAGCGCGGCTGGTAGATGTTCCCCGGCAGATGCGCCTTGCGGCGGGCCTTGGCGAAGGTGGACGGCTCCAGCTGCATGAGCCCGGCGGAACCCGAGGGGTTGTGCGCGTGCGGGTTCAGCAGCGATTCGGCGATGGCCTGGGCCTTGAACCAGCGCCAGTCGCGGAACGGCCCGAAGTAGTACTTCGAGTACTTGCGGAAATAGCGATCGTAAGTGTGCGGCCAATGCGGCGAGTTGACGGCAGGGAGCTGGCCGAATGCGGTACCGCTGGCGAGGAGCAGGAGCAGGACAGCCAGACGGCGCTTCACGGTGACGACAACGGGTCAGGACAGCGCGAGGCCGATCACCAGTGCCATGCCGATGCCGAAAGCGATGAACAGCCCCATGACCGCCAGCCCGACCGCGACGTTGCCCTCCTTGAGCTCGTCGCGGATCTTGTAGCCCAGGGTGTTGCGGAACAGGAAGTAGGCGATGGCGACGAAGATCAGCATGAGGATGCCGCCGACCGCCGCGTAGATGAAATTGAGGAACACCGGATTCAGCGATTCCATTGCCTGCGCGCCTGCCGAAGCCCACGGCTCTCAACCAAGCCTGTGCGCGGGAGTATAGCGACGGGGATCGGGAGGACCGTGACAGGCGCGCTGCCGGCGCGCGCCTTGCATTGCCAAGGCCGAGAACGCCTGCGCTGACACTCGGTCGTGACCTGTCGCCTCGGCTGCACCGGCGGCACGCTTTGAGCCCGGGCGAGCCGGAGGCAGCAGGCTTGCCCGCTCTGGAAATACCTGTCGGTAGGTACGCGCAACGATCCCCATGTCGCCGGTCAACGACGCCGTCTTCTGTTGGTACATCAGGCGCTTGACCGTCTGTCACCGGCACTGTGTCGTCGCGCGGCGACAGTTCCACCGGGCCGGGGAGCGAGCGGACCTCGATGCACCGCACGCCGGTGCGGTCGGATACCTGTGCGTCCTGCGCGCGCCGCCGGCCTCTCGGCGTTTGGCATGCGACGTGCTTTGCCAATACTGAAGACCTATGGGTACCCGCATGACACGACGAGCGTTCCTGTACGCACTGCGGCCAACGTCGCCACCGCGCGCTGCGTCGGGCGCCCGCGCAGTGACGGCGCGTACCGGCGTCCGCGGCGTGCGGTGGGCGAGGCGGCCCGACGATGACTTCGCCACGTCGAGGCAGGCCCACGCGTTTCAGCCCGCGTCTCTGCGTGCCAAGTGCGCGGGACGCTGGCGCGCACGCCGCGACGGCGACCCATGGATCTTCAGCGGCAGCCGCGACGCGGCTTCACCCCAAGCCGGGTCAGAAATGTCTCCTCCCCCCGTTGACCCGGCGTCGGTACAGCGTGCCTTCCCCCCAGGCGCGTTGTGTGGCGCCCGGTCGCGCGGACAACCGCGCGGCCGGGGCCCTTTCTGGCCGCGACGGGGTAACGCGGCGGCCGGGACGCGGACGACGGCCGCGGGTCTTTCCGCAATTCGCGTCGGAACCGGGTGCGGGTCGTCCAGCGGACATCGGGACGCCCGTCGGCCTCCGCACAGGCGGCGCGATCACGAGGAGACCACGTTTTTTATGCCCATTGAAAATATCCACGCAGGAGATTCATATGTCACGTAAATCACGAGTACCTGTTCTGGCGGTCGCCGCCGTGCTGGCGCTTGGCGTCTCGTTGGCGGGATGCTCCAAGAAGCCTTCATCCAGCAGTCCGGGTGGGTCGCAGACCCAACAGCAGACGTCGCCGTCGCAAGGCCCGCAGACGCTTGGCCAGCAGGCTCCCGAAACACAGCCAGCGCCAGCGCCGGGCGCGCAGTCCACGCCGGGTGCACAGGCGGCGCCGGGGCAAACTTCGCCGGGGCAGCAGTCGACGCCGGGCGGGCAGACTTCGCAGTCGCAGGGAATGTCCGGAAGCACGGCGACACCGCCGGCCAGCGCGTCGTCCAGCGCCTCGTCCGGCGCGCCGGGTTCGTCGACCAGCCCGCAGTGATCCGCGCGCGCGGCGTGCGTCGGGTACGGGTTCGCGCCGACCGCGCGCCGTAGCGCCGGGCCATCGGGACGGCGTGCTCTGACCTCGGCGGACGTGCGAAGGTCGAGGCAATCGCTGGCGCCGGGCGGTAGAACGAAAGCGCCGCGCGACGCGTGCGTCAGGCGACCGAAGTCGCTGGACTTGGGCGTTGCGCTCCGCAAACGACGCGTCCGGCGCCGTGAAGCCGGCGCGTCGGACGCCGGTCGGAGGATGCTCGGGATAGACGATGTTCGCGCGGGGGCGACGGATGAGAACGAAGCGAGCAATACGATGGGCGTGGATCGCGTCGCTGGCGGTCGCGTTGACCGCGTGCGCGTCCACGGGTATGCAGCCGGATGTTGCAACGCCCGTGCCGGCGGGTGCCGCGAACGGCTCTCCTGCGACGTCGTCTGCCGCGCCGACGCCGAAGCCGGCGGAACTGCCGCCGCCCGGCGTGTCGGTTGCCGCCTACAACCGCGCGGTCGCGCGCGCGCAGGCGCTCGAACAGGACCAGGCTGCCGCGCAGGCGCGTGCGGCGCGGCTCGAGCGCGCCAACCGCGACGCCACGCGCCAGCTTGGGCGCTCGGAGCGCGAGTCAGGGCGTCGGCTGGACGCGGCGCAGAAGCAGAACGAGCGGCTGCAACAGCAGATCCTTGCCCTGCGGATCGAGCGCGAGGCCGCGCAGGAGCGGGTTCCGAAGCGACAACCGGCAAAGCCGGGAGCGTCAATACCGGCGCTGGGTCCGGTGCTCGGGCGCAACGTGGTGGGCCGGGACGGCAAGCAGATGGGACGCATCGTCGACGTGCTGACCGACCAGCTGGGGCGCGCCGGCGCCGCCGTCATCGACTTCGGCGGCTTCCTCGGCGTCGGAACGAAGAAGGTCGCGGTGGCTTGGTCGCTGCTGCGCTTCGTGCCGGAGAACCCGTCGCAGGCGGTGGTACTGTCGCTCACCCGCAAGCAGATCGAGGCGGCGCCGGCCTATACCGCGCCCGACGCGCTCGCCAAGGAGCTCGTAACCTCCGCAGCGAGCGTGGCCGCGCCGGCCTCGGCCGCCAGCGTCGCGGGGAAGCCGGCTGCCGCACCGCACTGACGGCGCCGTGGCGAGCCGCGACCCGGAGGCGCCCGCCGACGCCGTGCAGCGCTCGGCGCACCGCGGGCTGGACTGGCTCAACCTCTACGTCGCCAACATCCAGACCGGCTTCGGCCCTTTCATCGCCGTCTATCTGACGAGCCGCAGCTGGACGCAGGCGGACATCGGTTTCGCGTTGTCGATCGGGACGCTCACGACGATGGCCAGCCAGATCCCGGCCGGGGCGGTGGTCGACGCCTTCCGCAGCAAGGTGCTGGTCGCCGGCCTGAGCATGGCGGCCTTCGCCATCGCGGCGCTGATGTTCGCCCTGTGGCCGATTCCGCTGAGCGTCTACCTCGCGGAAGTGCTGCACGGCTTTTCCAGCGCGACGCTGACGCCTGCCGTCGCCGCCATCAGCCTGATTCTCGTCGGCACCACCGGCATGTCGTGGCGCCTGAGCCGCAATTCCCGCTATTCGGCGCTCGGCAACGGCGTGGGCGCGGCGCTGCTGGGCGCCATCGGTTCATTGGTGTCCGAGCGGGCCGTGTTCCTGCTGACCGCGGTGCTGACGATTCCGGCGTTCTTCGCCCTGCGGCCGCTGCGGCGCTCGCGCATCGGCAGCGGTGGGGTCGCGCCCGCCGCGGAGGATCGCGCGGCGCCGCGGCCGGCGGCCGCGACGTGGTGGCCTGTCATCCGCGATGGACGCCTCCTGCTGCTGTGCCTGTGCGCCTTCGCCTTCACCTTCGCCAACGCTCCGATGCTGCCGCTGGCGGCGGCCGAACTCACCGACCATCTCGGGCACCTGGCGAGCATCCTCATCGGCGTGGCCATCGTGGTGCCGCAGGTCATCGTGCTGCTGGCGTCGCCGCTGGTCGGACGGCTTGCGGATCGGCACGGCCGTAAACCGGTGCTGCTGGTCGGCTGCGCGATGCTGCCACTGCACGGCATCGCGTTGGCGCTCAGCGCGAGCCCGTACGTGGTGATCGGTTCGGAGCTGGTCGACGGCGTCGCGGCGGTGTGCTTCGGGATCATGATGCCGCTGATCACCAGCGACGTGGCTGGCGACAGCGGCCATTACAACCTCGCGCTCGGGTTCGTCGGTTTCGCGATGGGCATTGGCGCGTCGCTGGCGACGCCGGTGGCGGGCGAGATCGTCGACCACTTCAGCTACACGACGGCCTTCGGTCTGCTCGCGGTGGCTGGCGTGGTGGCGACGCTGATCGCCGCGGCACGCACGGAAACCCGTCTCGTGGCGCCGGTGACCTGAGCGCGTTGCCCTCGGTCACAGCGCCGCGCCGGCGGCAGCAGATCAGTCAACCACCGCGACGTGGATGCAGTCGCCGCCCCGCAGCGTCTCGACCGTGACCTGGTCGTCCTCTCCGCAGAGCCGTACGTCCGCCGCCGCGCTCCCCAGCCGCAGCCGGCGCAGCGTCAGCCGATGCAAGCCGTGCGGCAGCCGCGGGCGGACGAAGCACAGCTGCGCGCGAGACGCGTCCCACTGCAGCCCGAGCGCGCTCTGCAACAGGGAGGGGATGGCCGCCGCCGCCCATGCCTGCGGACAGCAGGAGACCGGGTAGGCGCGCGGGGGTTTTCCAGCCACGCGGGGATCGCCGCAGAACAGCTCGGGCAGGCGGCGCTCGGCGTTCGTCATGGCGGCATCCACCATGTTCGCCAGCAGGCGCACGACCCACGCGTCGCAGCCGCAGCGCCGCAGGCCGGTGGCGATCAGCGCGTTGTCGTGCGGCCAGACGGAACCGTTGTGGTAGGCGTCAGGCGCATAGCGCGCGGCCGTGCGCGAGACCGTGCGGATGCCCCAGCCCGAGTAGCCGTCGACGGAGGTCAGCGTCCCTACTACGCGCTGTGCCTGCGAGGGCTCCGCCAGCCCCGATAGCAGCACCTGCCCCGCGTTGGAGGCGGCGACGTCACACGGCCGCTTGCGGCCGTCCAGCGCCAGCGCCCAGCTTCCAAGATCCTCGCGCCAGAAGGCGGCGTGGAAGCGGCTGCGCAGCAGCTCCGCCTCCGCATCCAGCGCGCGTGCGCGATCTTCCAGTCCGAGGGCGGCGGCCAGCCGCGCCGCCCCGCGCTTGGCGGCGTACACGTAGCCCTGCACTTCGCACAGCGCGATGGGCGGGCAAGCCAACGCCCCGTCGCGATGGAAGATGGCGTCGCCGGCGTCCTTCCAGCCCTGGTTGCCGAGCCCGGCCTTTGCGTGGGTGCCGTATTCGACGAAGCCATCCCCGTCGCGGTCGCCGTAGCGGTCGATCCATGCCAGGGCAGCCTCGGCGTGCGGCCACAGCGCGCGGACCGTCGCCAGATCCGCCGTGCGCTTGTGGTAGCGGGCGAGCAGCAGCACGAACAGCGGCGTGGCGTCGACGCTGCCGTAGTAGCGCGCGAAGGGGACCTCATCGAGGCGCGCCATTTCGCCGCGGCGCATCTCGTGCACGATCTTCCCGGGTTCGGCGTCGTGCGCCGGATCCTCGGCCGTCGCCTGGCAGGAGGCCAGTAGTTGCAGCACGCCGTGCGCGAGCTCCGGCGTCGACCACAGGGTCAGCAGGGCGGCGATGAGGCCGTCTCGGCCGAAGACCGTGTTGAACCACGGCGTGCCGGCGTAGGGGTAGGGGCCGTAGGCGGTCTGCGTCGTCAGCATCCGCAGATCAGCGCAGGCCTGGCTGTAGGCTGCGTCGAAGCGCGGCGCGTCGCTCTCGATCTCCACCCACTCGGCGAGCTGCGTGCGCCGCTGCCGTGCGATCGAGTGCAGGGCGGCACCGAAGGTGCGCTGCGGGACCGGTACGGCGGGCTTCGGCGTGACGCGCACGAACAGCGTCCAGCGCACGCCGGGCGCCAGCTCGAGCGCGAAGCGTGCCGCGTCGTCAGCCAGTTCATCCGGCGCCGGCTGGAATTGCAGCAGCGTGTGCAGTTCGAGGCCGTCCAGCGCCCGGTAGCGCAGCGCCACGCGGTCATCGGCTTCGCGCGTGACGCTGTTCCTGCCCCGTCGGCGGCGCTTCGTTCCCCGAACCTCGAAGATGTCGGCGTGGTCGGCGGCGTAACCGAGCGTCAGGTGCAGACGCGCCGCCGTCTGGCTCCGGTTGCGCAGGGCGAGGCGCTGGAAGCAGGTTCCGCCCTGCAGGAAGCAGCGGCGCCAGACCGCGATCTCGTGGCCGGCGACGACGCAGCTCGAGCGGCTGCGCAGGCCGCTGCCGTCGGTGAGGGTGGAGGCCGCGGCCGGGCCCCAGGCCGCGTCGGCGATGACCAGCTCCCAGCGCGAGAGCACGCGGGTGTCCTGGTGGTACAGACCGTGGGCGCCGTCCCGTTCCGGCCGCAGGTCCGCACGTTCGTCGCAGACCATGAACAGGTCGTCGCGCTTGATGATCAGGCGGGCGCGCGCTGCGGTGTCATCGGCATTTGGCATGAGTTGTGCGTGTTAAATGGTGTGTGTCTGTACTACCGAACCGGCAAGCCGTCATGCGCTCATCAGGGTGCACGCGTCGCGCTTCGGGGGTGCGTCCGGCCGCAGCGCGACCGGCACGCGGGTCGGGGTATGAGGGGCAGACGAGCACCGACCCATTTGCATCCGGAACCAGACTCATGAAGATTGCCCAGGTTGCACCGCTCACCGAAGCGGTTCCCCCCAAGCTCTACGGCGGCACCGAACGCGTCGTTTCCTACATCACCGAAGAGCTCGTGAAGCTCGGTCACGACGTGACGCTGTTTGCGTCCGGCGACAGCATCACCAGCGCGAAGCTCGAGCCGGTCTGGCCGCGCGCGCTGCGCCTGGACCCGGAGATACGCGATGAGTTCGCGCCAGTGTTCATGATGCTGGAACAGATTTCGCGCCGCGCGAAGGACTTCGACATCATCCATCTCCATCTGCACTACTACAGCTATCCGGTGCTGAGGAATTTCGGCGTGCCGGCCATCACCACCCTGCACGGTCCGCTGAACCTGAAGGAGCTGCAGGCGCTGTATCACTACTACAGCGATATCCCTGTCGTTTCAATCTCGAACGCGCAGCGCAAGCCGCTGCCGGAGGCCAACTACGAGGCGACGATCTACCACGGCCTGCCGGAGAACGTGCTTCGCTACGGTGACGGAAGCGGCGGCTACCTCGCCTTCCTCGGCCGCATCTCGCCGGAGAAGGCGCCGGATGACGCCATCCGCATGGCCAGCGAAGCAGGCCTGCCGCTGAAGATCGCCGCGAAGGTCGACGTCGTGGACGAGGAATACTTCCAGGAGCGCATCAAGCCGCTGCTGGCGCGTCCCGACGTGGAGTTCGTCGGCGAGATCTCGGAGGACCAGAAGGCCGAGTTTCTCGGCAACGCGACGGGGCTACTGTTCCCGACCAACTGGGAAGAACCTTTCGGCCTCGTCATGATCGAGGCCATGGCCTGCGGAACGCCGGTCATCGCCTACCCGAGGGGTTCGGTACCGGAAGTTCTGGAAGATGGCGTCACCGGCCTGCTGGTGCACGACGTCCACGAAGGCGCCGAGGCGATCCGTCATCGGCTGCCGCTGCTGGACCGCGGGCGCGTGCGCGAGGAGTTCGAGCGCCGCTTCACCGCGGCGCGCATGGCGCGTGACTACGTCCGGCTTTACGAGCACCTGGTCGCGCGCGAGGAGGAGAACAAGCTGCCGATCAGTCTGGTCGCCTGATCACCCGGTGGCGCGCGAGCCGGCGGCCGCGCGCAGGCCGCGCGGCTCGAGCAGGGCCGGCGGCAGCGCCTTGAACACGCTGGCCAGCTCAGGCAGGAAGCCGGCGAGACTCGAGGTCTTGCGCCAGCACAGCGCAATGCGCCGATGGGGAGCGGGCGGCTTGAAAGGGATGAGGCGCACTTCCGGGCCGCGCGCCGCCGGCGGCTGGACCGAGAGGATCGGCAGCAGCGTGATGCCGACTTTCGCGGCGACCATCTGGCACAGCGTCTCCAGCCCGGTGGCGCGGAAGTCGCGCCATTCGCTGGCGCCGGCCAGCTGGCACACCTCGAGCGCCTGATCGCGCAGGCAGTGGCCGTCCTCGAGCAGGAGCAGGGAGCGCCCTTCCAGGTCCGCGACGCTGACGCTCCGTTTGCGCTCCAGCGCGTGGCCCTCCGGCACCGCCAGCACGAAGGGCTCCTCGAAGAGGAACTCGGCGTGCAGGGCGGCGTCTTCGACGGGCAGCGCCAGCAGCGCGGCGTCCAGCTTGCCGGTGTGCAGCTTGTCCAGCAGTTCCAGCGTCTTCTCCTCGGACAGCAGCAGCTCGAGCTGCGGGAAGGCGTCGCGGATCGGATGGATCACGTGGCCGAACAGATACGGTGCAAGCGTGTGGAAGGCGCCGAGCCGCAGGGAGCCGGCGGCCGGGTCATGCGCCCGCCGCGCGAGCCGCCGGATCTGCTCGACTTCGAAGCCGACCTGCCGCGCGTGCGAGACCACCTGCGCGCCCAGCGGCGTCATCATCGCGCGGCGTGAGCTGCGCTCCACCAGCTTCGCGCCCAGCTCCTCCTCGAGTTTGCGAACCTGCATCGACAGCGTCGGCTGGCTGACGAAGCAGGCTTGGGCCGCGCGGCGGAAGTGCCGGTGGTCGGCGAGCGCCACCAGGTACTGCAGATCACGCAGGTTCACGGGCTCTCCACGGACGATCGCAGGCGCGGCGGGCCGTCACGCCGGCAGCGCCTCAACCGCGGGCGACTCGCTGCGGATGAGGTGGTCGAATCCGCCCAGCGCCGCGATGGATCCGGCGCCAAGCGCGACGACGATCTGCTTGTAGGGCACGGTCGTCACGTCCCCGGCCGCGAACACGCCCGGCAGCGAGGTGCGGCCGTGCGCGTCGATGATGACCTCGCCGCGCGGGGAAAGCGCCACGGCATCCGCAAGCCACTCGCTGTTGGGCAGCAGGCCGATCTGCACGAACACGCCCGTCAGCGCCTCCTCGTGCGCCGCGTCGGAGGCGCGGTCCGCCCAGCGCAGCCCCGTGACTCGCCGCCCGTCGCCGAGGATGGCGGTGGTCTTCGCGTTCGTGTGCACCGTGACGTTGGTGAGGCGCGAGAGGCTCCGCTGAAGCACCGCGTCCGCCCGCAGTTCAGGCGCAAACTCGAGCAGCGTGACGTGCTCGGCGATGTGGGCGAGGTCGATGGCCGCCTCGACGCCGGAGTTCCCGCCGCCGATCACCGCGACGCGCTTGCCCTTGTACAGCGGGCCGTCGCAGTGCGGACAATAGGCGACGCCGCGCGTGCGGTATTCCTCTTCACCTGGTACTCCGAGGTGGCGCCAGCGGGCGCCGGTCGCGAGCACGATCACGCGCGCGCGGAGCGCGGCGCCGACGCCGAGCTCGACGCGGTTGAGGCCGTCTTCGGACCGCGCGGCAGGGATGAGGCGCACGGCCTCCTGATTTGCCATGACGTCGACCTCGTGGGCGCGCAGGTGGCCTTCGAGCCCGCCGGCCAGCCGCGGTCCGTCTGTGTGGGGGACGGAAATGAAGTTCTCGATGTCCATGGTGTCCAGCACCTGACCGCCGATGCGCCCGGCTATCACGCCGGTGCGGATGCCCTTGCGGGCCGCGTAGATGGCGGCCGCGACGCCGGCCGGTCCGGCGCCGACGATGAGAACGTCATATGGCGGCTGCGCGTCGAGCCGCCGCGCGTCGCGCTCTGCACCCCCGGTATCGAGACGCGCCAGGAGCTGTTCGACGGTCATGCGCCCCTGGTCGAAGACGGCTCCGTCGAGCATGACGGTCGGCACCGACAGGACGTTCTCGCGTTCCACCTCCGCGGGGAACAGCGCGCCGTCCACCGCCGTGTGGCGGATGCGGGGATTGAGTACGCTGAGCAGGTTGAGGGACTGCACCGTCTCCGGGCAGTTCTGGCAGGACAGCGACATATAGGTCGTGAAAGCGTGGTCGACGTCGAGCGCCTTGATGCGCTCGGCGAGCGCTTCATCGACGCGCGCCGGGTGGCCGCCGACCTGCAGCAGCGCGAGCACCAGGGAAGTGAATTCGTGTCCCAGCGGGATCGCGGCAAACTCGACGGCGATGTCGGTCCCGGTGCGACGGATGACGAAGGACGGCCGGCGCGCGGCTTCCCCGTCAGCGCGCCAGGTGATCCTGCCCGACAGCGCGGCGATGTCCTGCAGTAGCTGCTTGAGCTCGCGCGACTTCTCGCCGTCGTCGAGCGACGCGACGAGTTCGATCGGCAGCCGGATCTTCTCGAGATAGCGGGCGAGGTCGGCTTTCATCTTCGGGTCAAGCATGAGGATTCTCCGCAAGGGTGGCGGAACCGGCGACGCGCGGAGCGCCGCCGGTCCGGGTGCATGGATGTGACGTGGGCACGCGGCGCGTCAGATCTTGCCGACCAGATCCAGCGTCGGCTCCAGCGTCTCGCCGCCTTCCTGCCATTTCGCCGGGCACACCTCGTTGGGATGGGCCGCCACGTGCTGCGCGGCGCGGACTTTGCGCAACAGCTCCGAGGCGTCGCGCCCGATGCTGCCGGCGTGGACCTCGACGATCTGGATGCGGCCCTCGGGGTCGATCACGAAGGTGCCGCGGTCGGCCACACCCTCGTCCTCGATAAGCACTTCAAAGTTGCGCGCCAGCGCGTGGGTCGGGTCGCCGACCATCGGATAGCGGATCTTGCCGATGGCGGGGGAGGTGTCGTGCCAGGCCTTGTGCGCGAAGTGGGTGTCGGTCGAGACCGAATAGATCTCGACGCCGGCCTTCTGGAACTGGGCGTAGTGCTCGGCCAAGTCCTCGAGTTCGGTAGGGCAGACGAAGGTGAAGTCTGCGGGGTAGAAGAACATGACGGACCACTGGCCCTGCAGGCTGCGCTCGCTGACCTCGACGAACTCGCCGTCGTGGAAGGCCTTTGCGGTGAAGGGTTTGATCTCGGTGCCGATGAGGGACATGGGATGCTCCTTGCGGGGTGAATGGAAGTTGCGCAACCAGTCTATGGATCGGCTTATATAGATCAAATCATTTGTTTCTATGTCATCGATAGTAGATATCGATTGATCGCGCCGCGCGTCAACAGGCGCTCGCCGCTGCGTTCGACGGCTGGTCGCATACGATGGCGACGGGGGTCGCGCTGGAGCTGGGGTCGGCGTCAATCCTTCGGCATCGCATCGGCCGAGCGGACGAAGTCGGTGGAGACGTGGTGGCGGTAGAGCAGCACGAACATGATGCCGGCCGACACCAGGAAGATGCCGGCCAGCGTGCGCAAGCTGGTCGTCGCGCCGAAATCCTCGGCGAGCGCGCCCGCCAGCGCCATGGTCAGCGTCGCGGCGGCCATGTCGGTGGTCGCCACGAAGGTGAAGACGCGTCCGCGCACGGCCGCGGTCGTGTGGTTCTGCAGCATGGTCCACAGCAGCGGCGTGAACAGCCCGGTGCCGGCGCCGATGAGAATCACCATCACCAGCGCGTGCCACGGCCGCTGCACGAAGGTCAGCGCGGCCAGCGCGACGGCAGCGATCGCGGTGCCGATGCCCATGATCCACAGGTTCGCGCGCAGCGATTTGTTGCGCACGGTCGCCAGCGCGATGGTGACCACCGCCATGCCGGCGCCGAGCCCCGACCACAGGCCGCCGAGCCAGTCGCTGCCGACGTGGAGCCAGGTCTTGGCGAAGATCGGCAGCATGATCGGGAAGGCGCCGATGCCGGCCGCGAACCACGCGCTGGAGACCATCAGCCAGAAGATCAGGGGTTGATGCGAACGGATGTAGCGCAGCGCCTGACGGATCTCGACGCCGACCCGTAGGTGGGCCAGCGCGTGGCGCAGATCGCGATCGACTTCGTGCACGCGTACCAGCGTGAGACAGGCCGCCGAGAACAGGAAGGTGACGGCGTCGATGTACAGCACGTTCTGCGCGCCCATGAGGCTCGCCAGGAAGCCGCCGAGCGCCGGACCCACCAGCACCCCGAAGGTGGTCGCGCTCTGGATCAGGCCGTTGGCGGCCGTCAGCTCATCGCGGTGCACCATGCGCGGGATCGCCGCCGCCATGGTGGGGCCGAAGGCGGCCGACACCAGTGCGTTGGCAAAGGTCAAGCCATAGATCCCGTAGAGGTTCAGCAGTCCGAGCAGATACAGCAGCGGGATCAGCGTGATCAGGACGGCCCGCGTGAGGTCGAGGCCGATCAGCAGCTGCTTTTTTGGCAGCCGGTCGATGAAGACGCCGAGGAAGGGGCTCAGCAGCACTGGCGGCACGCTTTCGAGCACGCCGACCACCGTCATCTTCATGGCCGAGCCGGTCAGGGTGTAGACGAACCACAGCAGCGCGATCTTGTTGAGGCCATCGCCCACCTGCGAGATGACCTGGCCGGCCCACAGGTAGCGGAAGCGGCTGGTCAGCAGCAGCCGGCGTGCGGGAATGTGCGTCGCCTTGTTCGGCACCGTGGCGTTTCCGGCCGGTCGCTCGCCGGCAGGCCTGGGCGTTTCATCGTATGCCCGCCGCGCGCCACGGACGGCGCGGGCCACCGCCGGCGGCCGCCCCCGATCCGCCGGCCCCCGGGCTATGACAGATCCGGGTACGCGCGCGAGGGCACGCCGCGGCGCGTGCCCGGCAAGGCGTTGACGGTGCGCAGCGAGCAGGCGTGCGCGTCGACTTCGATGAGGTTCCAGCAGCCGGGGCGCTGCGCGATGCGACCCCGCGGCGAGGGATAGGCCGGGAACAGGCCGCGCAGCAGCGCGGCGTTGACGGCGTTGTGCGCGACGATGACGAGGTTCTCCCCGAGACCGAGCGCCGCGAGGATGCCCAGCCACGCTTCGTGGATGCGCGCGGCAAAGGTCGCATAGGGCTCGATGCCGGGCGCGCGGTCGGTCCTGCCGAACAGTGCGCGGACCTCGGCCAGCGGCCATCCGTTCCACGGGCCGTAGTCGCGATCGAGCAGCCCCGCGACCACTTCGACATTGGTGCCGGCGGCCAGCGCGATGCGGCCTGCCGTCTGGCGCGCGCGCAGCAGGGGACCGGTCACGACGCGCTGGATGTGGCAGCCGCCGAGCATCGTGGCCAGCGCGCGCGCCTGTGCATCGCCACGCGCGTTCAAGCCGACGTCGCTGCAGCCGCGGATGCGCCCGTCGGCGTTGAAGGCGGTCTCGCCGTGCCGCACCAGATAGATCCGCGACCGCGTGTGTCGGGACCGATGGGGGGCCTGCGTCATTTGTTTGTCCTCGGGTTTTTGGCATATGCAAAGCAAACGGCATGCCA
>DASVGQ010000068.1:0-12198 GCA_036379455.1 Nevskiaceae bacterium | reverse complement strand
GGGCACGCGCAGGCGCTGACGCAGCGCGCGGCGGAGCTGGGTTATCCCGCGTGCGCCGTGACGGATCTCGGCAACCTTTTCGCGCTGGTGAAGTTCTACAAGGCGGCGCAGGCCGCCGGCATCAAGGCGGTGACCGGCGCGGAGCTTCAGCTGGCCGGGGCGGACGTCGACGAGCCTCCGCAGGCCGCGACCTTCCTCGTGCAGGATGCGGTCGGCTACCGCAACCTGACGCAGCTCCTGTCGCGCGCGTATCTGGAAGGTCAGGGGCACGGACGCCCTCTGGTCACGCGTGGCTGGCTCGAGCCGGCGACTGACGGGCTGCTCGTGCTGCTCGGGCGCGACAGCACGGTCGGCCGCGAGCTGCTGGCGGGACGCCCGGACGCGGCCAGGGCGGAGCTCGCGTTCTGGCGCGGGCTCTTCGGGAATCGCGTCTATCTGGAGATCACGCGCTGCGGACGCCCGGGGGATGAGGAGCATCTGCGCGCCAGCTGCTCGTTGGCGCGGCGGCTGCAGGTGCCCGTGGTGGCGACCAACGACGTGCGCTTCCTGCACCGCGAGGATTTCGAGGCGCACGAGGCGCGCGTGTGCATCGCGCAGGGACGCGTGCTCGATGATCCACGCCGGCCGCGGCTCTACACCGCGGAGCAGTACCTCAAGAGCCCAGGGGAAATGGAGGCGTTGTTCGCCGACCTGCCCGAGGCGCTTGCGAACAGCGTCGAGATCGCGCGGCGCTGTACGCTGAGCCTGCACTTCGGCGCCTACCACCTGCCGCACTATCCGATGCCGGAGGGCGCATCGGTGATCGAGCATCTGCGCGAGAAGGCACGCAGCGGGCTGGCGCGCAGGCTCGTCGAGCATCCCGCCGCGGCGCCCGAAGAAACCTATCGCAAGCGGCTTGAATATGAGCTCGGGATCATCGAGAAGATGGATTTCCCGGGCTATTTCCTCGTGGTCGCGGATTTTATCGGCTGGGCCAAGACGCACGGCGTGCCGGTGGGGCCCGGTCGTGGATCCGGCGCGGGCTCGCTGGTCGCCTATGCCATCGGCATCACGGATCTTGACCCGCTGCCCTATGACCTGCTGTTCGAGCGCTTCCTGAACCCGGAACGCGTGTCGATGCCCGACTTCGACGTCGACTTCTGCATGGACGGGCGGGACCGGGTCATCAGCTACGTCGCGGAACGCTATGGTCGGGACCGCGTCAGCCAGATCATCACCTACGGGACCATGGCCGCGCGCGCCGTGGTGCGCGACGTCGCCCGCGTGCTGGGGTATCCCTATGCCGCTGGCGATCGCATCGCCAAGCTGATTCCGGGTCGCCCGACGCTGAAGAAGGAAGCCGCGGCGGAAGGCTGTTCGGCGCTCGAGTTCACGCTGCGCCAGGTGCCCGAACTCGGGCAGCTCTACGAGCAGGACGAGGAGGCGAAGGCGATCATCGACCTCGGCCTGCAGGTCGAGGACATCACGCGCGGCGTTGGCATCCACGCCGGTGGCGTGGTCATCGCACCCGAGGCGTTGACGGACTACGCGCCGCTGTACTGCGAGCCGGGGGGCGTCGGGCTGCGCACGCAGTTCGACATGAAGGATCTCGAGACGGTCGGCCTCGTGAAGTTTGATTTCCTCGGCCTGCGGACGCTGACGATCGTGCAGGCGGCGGTGGACACCATCAACGCGCGCCATCCGGAGCTGGCGCTCGACGTCCTCAAGATCCCGCGCGACGATCCGGCGACCTACGCGCTCTATGCCTCGGGCAACACCACCGCGGTGTTCCAGATGGAAGGGCAGGGGATGCAGCGCGCGTCGGTGGACCTGGCGCCGGACCGCTTCGAGGATCTGATCGCGCTGATCTCGCTCTACCGCCCGGGGCCGATGGACCTGATCCCGGAGTACATTGCCCGCAAGCGCGGCAAGACGCCTGAATATCTGCATCCAGACATGGAGGCCGTGCTGCGGCCGACCTACGGGATCTTCGTCTACCAGGAGCAGGTGATGCAGATCGCCCAGCGCCTGGCCGGCTACACGCTGGGTGGAGCCGACCTGCTGCGTCGCGCGATGGGCAAGAAGAAGCCGGCGGAGATGGCCAAGCAGCGGCAGGTGTTCGTCGACGGTGCGGGCAACCGCGGCATCGACGCCCACACCGCCAACGCGATCTTCGACCTGATGGAGAAGTTCGCCGGCTACGGTTTCAACAAGTCACACGCCGCCGCCTACGCGCTGGTGTCCTACCAGACGGCGTGGCTCAAGACACACTATCCGGCTGAATACATGGCCGCGGTGCTGTCGGTGGAGATGAGCCACACCGACAGCCTCGTCGTGATGCTGGAAGAGTGCCAGCGGATGGGGCTGCCGGTGCTCGCGCCCGACATCAACCATTCGGCCTATCGCTTCACGGTACCCGCCGACGGGCAGATCCGCTACGGCTTGGGCGCGATCAAGGGCGCCGGCGAAGCGGCGATGGAGGCGATCGTCACCGAGCGCGAGGCGCACGGCGCGTACCGCGATCTCTTCGACTTCTGCCGGCGCGTCGATTCGCGCAAGGCGAACAAGCGGGTGCTCGAGGCGCTGGTGATGGCGGGGGCGCTCGATGGGTTGGGGAGCAATCGCGCGACGCTGCTGGCCGGCCTGCCCGCGGCGCTGCGCTTTGCCGAACAGGCGGCGAGCGGCGCCGCGGCCGGGCAGACGGATCTCTTCGGGCTCGCCGGCGCGGGCGCGACGGTGGCGACCCGCGTCGTCGAATCACTGCCCGCGTGGCCCGATCGTGAACGCCTGCGCCGCGAGAAGGACGTCCTCGGGCTGTACTTTTCCGGGCATCCGATCGCCGAATATCGGGCCCTGATCCGTGCAGTGTGCGGCCACGATCTGCGTCAGGCCATCGCCGGCTTCGAGGCCGGGGAGCGGTCACGCCAGCGTCAGGAGCCGACGCTGGTCGGGGCGTGGCTGTCCGATATCCTGTCGCTCGGCGGCGCGCGGCCGGGGCGCATCGCGGTGCTCGACGATCGCTCCGCCCAGCTGCGTTGCTGGGTGGACCTCGACGCCTGGCAGCGTTTCGCGCCGATCCTGCGCAAGGACACGCTCGTGTTCGCCCTTGGCGACATTCGCCACAGCCGGCGGGAAGGGCACGAGTCCGAATATCGCTTCTATCCCCGGCGCTTCCTGGACGTGGACGCGGTATATCGCCGCTGCGTGACGGAGCTGCGTGTCCGCTGGCGCGGTGAAGCTGCGGAGGTTGCGCGCATCCGGGATCTGCTCGCGCCGCTGCGCAGTCCGTCGGGAGTCCCCGTGATCATCGACGTGGCCGGCGCGGACGCCGCGGGCAGCTTCCAGCTTGGCGCGGACTGGCACGTGCAGCTGGACGAAGCCGCCGTGCAGGGGTTGCGTCGCTATTTCGGCGAGGACTGCGTCCAGCTGGGCTGGCGCCGGCTGCGCGTGCAGATCGCTCCAGCGCGGCGGACGGAATATGCCGAAACCAGCGTGTAACATGCGCGGATACGACTGCAGAGAGCCGCGCGCCGCGCCGACGACCGTGGCCTGAGGGACTCAGCGCGATGCCAACACCGGATTATCTCGACTTCGAGCGCCCCATCGCGGAGCTCGAGAAGAAGATCGAGGAGCTGCGCTACGTCACGACCGGGAGCGACATCAACCTGAGCGAGGAGATCAAGCAGCTCGAAGCCAAGAGTCGCGAGCTCACGACCCAGATCTTCGCGCACCTCGAGCCGTGGCAGATTGCGCAGGTGGCGCGTCACCCCAAGCGTCCCTACACGCTCGACGTCGTGGCGGCGATCTTCACGGAGTGGGAAGAGCTGCACGGCGACCGCCATTTCGCCGACGACCCCGCGATCGTGTGTGGCATCGCCCGCCTTGACGGCCGGCCGGTCGCCGTCATCGGCCAGCAGAAGGGGCGCGACACGAAGGAGCGTATCTACCGGAACTTCGGGTCGCCGCGGCCCGAGGGCTACCGCAAGGCGCTGCGGGTGATGAAGCTGGCGGAGAAGTTCCACCTGCCGATCATCACGCTCATGGATACCGCGGGCGCCTACGCCGGCATTTCCGCCGAGGAGCGGAACCAGTCCGAGGCGATCGCCCGCAATCTGTACGAGCTGTCGCGCCTGCGTACGCCGGTGGTGGCGACGGTCATCGGCGAAGGCGGTTCGGGCGGGGCGCTCGCGATCGGCGTCGCGGACCGCGTGATGATGCTCCAGTACGCCATCTATTCCGTCATTTCGCCCGAGGGCTGCGCGTCGATCCTCTTCAAGAAGGCCGAGCGGGCGCCGGAGGCGGCGGCTGCGATGCACATCACGGCGCCCGACCTGCTCGAGCTCGGGTTGATCGACGAGATCATCCCGGAGCCCTCCGGCGGCGCGCACCGCGACCCGCCGGCCATGATGGTGACCCTCAAGCAGCGTCTGGTCGAGGCCCTGGACCAGGTCTCTGCACTGTCGCTGACCGAATTGCTCGCGGAACGTTACCGGCGGCTGATGGCATACGGCGCGTACACGGAGACGCCCGCCGAGACGGCGGATGACACGCTGGAATCGGACACCGCGACGGGCCATCGCGTCGTCGGCTGAATGCATCTTTCGCACGGGCTGACCGCCTCGCGTCTGCGCGCGATGGCGCCGACCCTCCCGTCCGGCAACCGCTACTTCGTCGGTTTCAGCGGCGGCCTCGATTCCACGGTCCTGCTCGCGGCGTTGCATGAAGCTCAAGTCGGTCCGCTGGTGGCGGTGCACATTCACCACGGGCTGCAGGCCGCCGCCGATGGATGGGCGGATCGCTGTCGCAGCGTCTGCGAACGCATGGGCGTGGCTCTGGAAGTGCAGCGCGTGCACGTCGACGTGCACGCGGGCGACGGTCCCGAGGCGGCAGCACGGCGCGCGCGCTATGCGGCATTCGCCAACGTCATGCAAGCCGGGGATTGTCTGGCGCTGGCGCACCACATGGACGACCAGGCCGAGACGTTATTGTTGAACCTGCTGCGGGGCGCCGGCGTCCGGGGGCTCGGCGCGATGAATGCGCTGACGACGTTTGCACGCGGATGGCTGTGGCGCCCGCTGCTGGACTTCCCGCGAAGTGCGCTGCGCGACTGGGCTCGCGAACGCGACCTGAAGTGGGTGGAAGACCCGCAGAACCAGGAGCTTCGCTATCGCCGTGTGTGGCTGCGTCGCGAGCTGATGCCAAACCTCGAAACGGTGATGCCGGGCGTGGCGCGGCGGCTGGCGCGCACCGCGCGGGTGGCACGGGAAGCCACAGTCCTGCTGGAGGACCTCGCGGCCATCGATCTCGGGGAGGCGGCGAGGGACGGCGCGCTGGATATCCCGTTGCTGCAGAAGTTGGGCCCTGCGCGGCGGCACAACCTGCTGCGGTACTGGCTCGACGTGCGCGGCTTCGGCTTGCCCCCGGCCGCGTTTCTCGATCGGCTGGATGTGGAGGTCCTGCGAGCGCGCGCGGATGCGGAACCTTCCTTGCGCTACGGGCGCTGCGAGATGCGACGCTATCGCGATGGGCTGTATGCGATGGCCCCGCTGGTGGCGGTCCCGGAACCCGCAAGCCTGCGGTGGGAAGCGGGTGAACGCCTGGCCCTCCCGCGCGGCTGCGGACGCCTGTTGGCGGTGAGCCCGCCATCGCAGCCGCTGCAGGTGACCGTGGGCTCGCGAGGACAGCGGTTGCGTCCTGCCGGCAGGGCCCACGCCCGCACACTCAAGAACCTTTTCCAGGAAGCGGGCGTGCCGCCCTGGCAACGGCGGCGAATGCCGATGCTGTGGCTCGACGGCGAGCCGGCCTGGCTTCCGGGCGTTGCGCGCAGCGCTGCGTGGGCGTCCTGGTGTCGCGCGAACGGATGGTCGGCCTCCTGGGAGTGCCCGTGGCGGGCGAAGGCCGTATCTGGGGCGACGGAAACCGCCGGCGGCATTTGAGAGGCCACCCCGCATCCCTTAAGATTCAGCGGACCTGCGGGGTACTACCAATGTCGGATGCGGTCGAGACGCGCTTCGTTTTCGTCACCGGAGGCGTCGTGTCCTCCCTCGGCAAGGGCATCGCCTCGGCGAGCCTCGGCGCGATCCTTGAATCGCGCGGGCTCAAGGTCCACGTGATCAAGCTCGATCCCTACATCAACGTCGATGCCGGGACCATGAGCCCGTTCCAGCACGGCGAAGTGTTCGTCACCGAGGACGGCGCGGAGACCGATCTCGACCTTGGCCATTACGAGCGCTTCCTGCGCGGCAAGACCAGCCGGCTGAGCAACGTCACCACCGGACAGATCTACCGCAACGTGCTCGAGAAGGAGCGCCGCGGCGATTACCTCGGCAGGACCGTGCAGGTCGTGCCGCACATCACCGACGAGATTCGCGGCCGTGTGCTCGAGGGTGCGCGAGGCGCCGACATCTGCCTCGTCGAGATCGGCGGCACGGTGGGCGACATCGAATCGCTGCCGTTCCTGGAGGCCATCCGCCAGATGTCGATCGATCTCGGCCGTCGTCGGGTGTTCTTCATGCACCTGACGCTGGTGCCGTACATCGAATCCTCGGGCGAGATGAAGACCAAGCCGACACAGCATTCGATCAAGGAGCTGCGGTCGATCGGCATCCAGGCGGACGCGTTGCTGTGTCGCTGCGATCGTCCGCTGCCTGACGCCGCGCGCCGCAAGATCGCCCTGTTCACGAACGTGCCGTACAAGGCCGTGATCACCGCAATCGATCTCGACGATATCCACAAGATCCCCGGCGCGTTGCACGAGCAGGGGCTCGATGATCTCGTGGTCGAGCAGTTCGGACTGGAGTGCCGCAGTGCCGATCTCAGCTCCTGGGCGCGGATCGTCGCCGCGCGTGGGGCGCAGGACGTCGACGTGCAAGTGGCGATGGTCGGCAAGTACGTGGAGCTGGCGGACGCCTACAAGTCGGTCAACGAGGCCTTGTCCCATGCGGGCCTGCATACCGCCACGCGGGTGAACATCCGCTACATCGAGTCGGAGGAAATCGAGGCCCAGGCGGGGCGTGTGCTGCAGGGCATGGATGCGATCCTCGTTCCCGGCGGCTTCGGTGAACGTGGCATAGAGGGCAAGGTTGCCGCCGCGCGCTACGCGCGCGAGAACGGCGTGCCCTATTTCGGCATCTGCCTCGGCATGCAGGTGGCGGTCATCGAGTACGCACGCGACGTGTGCGGGCTGGCCGGCGCGCACAGCACGGAGTTCATGCCGGAGACCCCGTATCCGGTGATCGCACTGGTGACGGAGTGGCGCGATGCCAAGGGCCATCTCGAGCACCGCAGCGCGGGTGGCAACCTCGGTGGGACGATGCGGCTCGGCGCCCAGTCATGCCACCTGAGCCCGGGCAGCCGGGCACGACAGATGTACAACGCGGAGACGATCCGCGAGCGCCATCGACATCGCTACGAGTTCAACAACCGCTATCGGGATGTGCTCGAAGAGCACGGACTGAGGATTTCCGGCGTGTCGGAAGACGGCGAGCTCGTGGAGATCGTCGAGCTGCCCGATCATCCATGGTTCGTCGGCTGCCAGTTCCATCCTGAATTCACATCGACGCCGCGCGACGGGCATCCGCTGTTCGAGGGCTTCATCCGCGCGGCGCGCGCGCGTCGCCTGGCAAACAGTGCCTCCACTACGGGTGAGCCTGTCGAGGTGGTGCGCGCCTCCTCGCCGGACGCCATCCGGGTTGGCGAGCCGGATATGGCCGGATGAATCAGGCCGCGCCGCGGCTGTGCGGTCATCCCATCGGCGGCCGGCAGCCCCTGTTCCTGATCGCGGGCCCGGACTCGCTGGAGTCCGAGGCGTTGTGCGTGGAAGTCGCGGGTCACGTCCGCGAAGTCACGGAGCGTCTGGGAATCCTCTACATCTTCAAGGGATCTTTCGACAAGGCCAACCGCAGTTCGCATGAGTCCTACCGCGGGCCGGGCCTGGAGCGCGGGCTGCAGATGCTGGAAGCGGTGCGACGCCAGATCGGGGTTCCGGTGCTGACGGACGTCCACGACGACACGCCGGTCGAGGAGGTGGCGAGCATCGTCGATGTGCTGCAGACGCCGGCCTTCCTGTGTCGCCAGACGAACTATCTGCAGCGCGTGGCGCGCTGCGGTCGCCCGGTGAACGTCAAGAAGGGCCAATTCATGGCCCCATGGGAGATGCGCAACGTGCTTGCAAAGCTGCAGGCGGCGGCGCCGGGCGGACTTTACCTGCCGTGCGAAAGAGGCTTCTCCTTCGGCTACAACAATCTGGTAGTGGACATGCGCAGCCTCGGAATCATGCGCGGCTACGCGCCGGTGGTGTTCGATGCGAGCCATTCGGTGCAGCTCCCGGGAGGCCGGGGTCGAAATTCGGGCGGCCAGCACGAGTTCATTCCGTTGCTCGCGCGTGCCGCCGTGGCGGCGGGGGTGGACGGCGTGTTCATGGAGACGCATCCACATCCCGAGGACGCGCTGTGTGACGGGCCGAACTCTCTGCCGCTCGCCGATATCGGTCCTTTGCTGGAGATGCTTGTCGCCATCGACCGGACGGTGAAGGGACTCGGTGCATCCTAGCGGCCGGGCCACCGCTGGAATTCACGTGATGACGCGCATCGTGCGCGCACACGCTTGGCCGTTGAGGAGTATCTGATGTCGAAGATCGCGAGGGTCACGGCGCTGGAGATTCTCGATTCGCGCGGCAACCCAACGCTCGAGGCGGAAGTGCGCCTGAGCGACGGAGCGAGAGGGCGCGCCGCCGTGCCGAGCGGTGCTTCCACCGGCAGCCGCGAGGCGGTCGAGCTGCGCGACGGCGACGCACAGCGTTACGGCGGCCGGGGCGTGCTGCAGGCGGTGTCGAACGTGCGGAACGAGATTGCCGAGGCGATCGTGGGGATGCCCGTGGACGATCAGTACGCGTTGGACCACCGGTTGATCGACCTCGACGGGACCGCGGACAAGTCGCGCCTCGGCGCCAATGCGATTCTCGCGGTGTCGCTGGCGAGCGCGCATGCCGCCGCTGCTGCACGTCATCAGCCGCTGTTCCGCTACCTTGGCGGCATCGACGCCTGCACGCTGCCGGTGCCGATGATGAACGTGATCAACGGCGGCGCGCACGCGGACAACAACGTCGACGTGCAGGAGTTCATGATCGTCCCGGTCGGCGCACCCAGCTTCGCGGAGGCGCTGCGCTACGGCGCCGAAGTGTTCCACGCGCTCAAGAAGGTGCTGCGCGAGCGCGGGCTGGTGACCGCCGTCGGCGACGAAGGCGGTTTTGCGCCGGACCTGCCGTCGAACGAGGCGGCGCTTCAGGTTCTGATGCAGGCCATCGACGCGGCGGGCTATACGCCGGGGAAGGATGTCTGCCTGGCCTGTGACGTGGCGTCGACGGAGCTTTACCGCGACGGCGTGTATCACTTTGCCGCCGAGAAACGCCAGATGGATGCGGAGGAGCTCGTGGAATTCCTCGCGGATCTGTGCGATCGCTACCCCATCATCTCGATCGAGGACGGCTGTGCGGAGGATGACTGGGATGGATGGCGGGTGTTGAGCGAGCGCCTCGGCGAGCGGGTCCAGCTGGTAGGCGACGACATCTTCGTGACGAACACCGGGCTTCTGCGCAAGGCCATCGAGGGCGACATCGCCAACGCCATTCTCGTCAAGCCGAACCAGATCGGCACGCTCACGGAGACCCTGGATGCCATCCGCATGGCCGCCGAGGCGGGTTACTCGAGCGTGGTCTCCCATCGCTCCGGCGAGACGGAGGACACCACCATCGCGGATATCGCAGTGGGCACCGCAGCCACGCAGATCAAGACCGGTTCGCTGTGCCGTTCCGACCGCATCGCGAAGTACAACCGGCTGCTGAGGATCGAGCGCCTCCTCGGTGCGCAGGCGCGATTTGCCGGCGCCGATGCCTTTGCCGTCGGCATCGACTGATAGGCATCGCCTGTGGCTTCGGCCCATGTATCCACCCGGCGGCAGCTGCTGGCGGTAGCGCTCGCGGTGCTGCTCGCGCTGCTGCAGTACCGGTTGTGGTGGGGCGCAGGTGGGCTGGTTTCGCTGCACCGGGCACAGGGCGTGCTGGCCAGCGAGCAGGCGCGAAACGCAACGCTGCGCGACCGCAACGCCAGCTTGTCCGCCGACGTATCCGACCTTGCCAAGGGCGGTCCCGCCATCGAGGCACGGGCGCGCGAGGAGCTGGGCATGATTCATCAGGGCGAGACCTTCTATCTGATCGTGCATCCTCCGCGGTAGAGCGTTTTTCCGCGCGATGGCGGCGGATTTTTGCCTGCCGGATGCCGGTCGGTGGCAGCCCTCGGAACTGCTAGAGTGGCGCGCGGTGGTGATTCGCTGACACGAGTGGGTGCGGCGGGGACCGATGGTCCCGTGCGGTTGGCGCGATGCGCGGGGCAGTCGGCGCGCTCGAATGTGTCGCACCGGGCTGCGGTTCGTGGAGGGCACTGTTCTTGGTGAGCCAGGCACCGCGTTACTGGGCGGTTCTTCCCTCGGCGGGGGGCGGTGACCGGATGCAGATCGGCCGTCCCAAACAGTACCTGGCGATCGCCGGGAAGTCGCTGCTGGAGTGGAGCCTCGCCCCCTTTCTCGAAGCCGAATGGATTGATGGGGTGGTGCTGGTGCTGCGCCGCAACGACACGGAATTCCAGCGGCTGCCCATCGCCGGCCATCCGAAGATCATCACGGTGAGCGGCGGCGCGCGGCGTGCGGAGTCCGTCCTTGCAGGGCTTGATCGCGTCGAATCCCTCAGCACCGGCCTTGATGCGCCGGTCTGCGCACTCGTGCACGACGCCGCGCGACCATGTGTCACGGTGGAAGACATCGAGCGCCTGTGCAACGAGGCGGATGACGACAACGGAGGGCTGTTGGCGGTTCCGTTGACCGAGACACTCAAGCGCGAGGCACACGAGCGGTCCACGGCGACGCCAGAGCAGGCTTGCCTGTGGCGGGCGCAGTCGCCGCAGATGTTCCGGCTGGACAAGCTGCGCGCTGCCATCAAGGGTTGCCTTGAGAAGGGCGTCTATCCGGCGGACGAGGCCGAGGCGATGGAACGCGCGGGATACCGGCCGCGTCTGGTACGCGGTCGTGAAAGCAACATGAAGCTGACCTATGCCGAGGATCTGCCCCTGGTGGAGTTCTGGCTTTCCCGCGCGGCCTATCTACGCTGAGCGACTGCGTACGGCGCTCAACGGAATTCGGCGGTCACCCGGCGCAGCAGTACGTAGGTCGCGCCGCTGCCGCCGTCCTTGGGTTGCGCCAGGCAGAACGCCAGCACGTCGCGGCGCCGGCGCAGCCAGGACCCGAGCAGGCGGCGGATCACCGGGCCGTTGCCGGGCGAGCGCAGACCCTTGCCGTGGATGATGCGGATGCAGCGGCGATCGCGACGCCCGCATTCGCCGAGAAATTCATGCACCGCGACATAAGCGCGCTCGCGGTTCAATCCGTGAAGGTCCAGCTCGGCGTCGACGTGGTAGGCACCTCGCGCGAGACGTCGCCAGACGCGGTCGCGAACGCCGGACGTCCGGTAGCGCAGGGCGTCGACGTCATCGGCCGTATCCGGCTCGAATGGGCCGTAGAGCAGCTCCTGCATCACGGCTCGCTCGTCTGCTTCGCGAAAGAAGGGTCGTGTAGATGGCGTCGCCGCGGCCGCATGCACGTGACTGGGTGGCGGTGAGCGGCGAATGCCGGTCATCGCACACAGGAAAAGCTCCGCTTCCTCGCGTTCGCGCGCACGTCGTGACTCTTCATTGTTGATCTTCATGCGTTGACCTCAGGTAGCCGACTTCGCCGCCTTGTCGCACGACGACACGTGCGCGGTCGCACTCCGTATCGATCACCCGACCGCCCCATTCTAGTGTGGACGGCGCGAGCGTCCGCGACTGCGACCGGGACGCGCGATGCCCACCGTGAAGCCGTGATCCGGGCCGTGTGGCGCGGCCTGCGACGACGCCCGCGCAAGCGCCTGCGCGCTGCGTTGGCATGCCCCAAGGCGCGTCGATATAATCCGCCGACCGCGCGACGTCGGCGCGTGGATTCGACAATCATCGATGGGCAGGGACGCAATGGGAGATTCCGAGGTCGATGCCGGCCGGCGCCGCTTTCTGGTCGCGTCAGCGGCGGTCGTCGGGGCAGGGGGGCTGGTGGCGCTCTGGCCGTTCATCGATTCGCTCAACCCGAGCGAGCAGGCTCTGGCGCTGGGCGCGCCGATCCAGGCCGATATCTCGAAGA
>DASVGQ010000067.1:0-11955 GCA_036379455.1 Nevskiaceae bacterium | reverse complement strand
CGCAGCGTCTCGACCGCGCGCGGCAGCGCGTCCCGCATGCGCGCCACCGGCAGCCTTTCGCCGATCACGCCAGTGGAAAAAGGCAGCACTTGCCGCGCCTCGCAGCCGACAAGGCGCGCCACTTCCGCCGTCACCGAGCGCGCGTCCTCGAGCCCCGCCTGCCCGGTTGCGGCGTTCGCGTTGCCGGAATTGAACACCAGCGCGCGAATGCGTGAATCCTCATTTGCAAGGCGTTCACGACACAGCAGCACCGGCGCGGCGGCAAAGGCGTTGCGCGTGAAGACGCCTGCGACGCGCGTGCGGTCGGTGAGTTCCACGACCACGAGATCCGGTCGCCCGGCGTGCTTGACGCCCGCTTCCGCCACGCCCAACCGCACGCCGGCGACGACCGGCAGGGAATCTGGAGCCGAAAGATTGACCGCCATCGTCGAGAGGCCTCTGCGGACGGGAAAATGGGCGCCGCCTCACCCGACGGCCGCGCAAAGATAGCGCAGTCGCGCGCCGGCATTACGCGCGCCCGCAGCGCCCCCGCAATAAGCGCCCGCCTTAGGCGTAGCCGAAGCCCTTGAGCGCCGCGGGATCGTCCGTCCAGTCGCGCTTCACGCGCACCCACAGCTTGAGAAACACGCGCTGACCAACCTGCGCCTCGATCTCGTGCCGCGCTGCGCTGCCGATGCGCTTGAGCGTCTGCCCGCCTTCGCCGATGACGATCTTCTTCTGGCCTTCGCGCTCAACCCAGATCACCGCGCTGGCGCGCAGCAGGGCCCCTTCCGTCTCCAGCGATTCCAGCGTCACCGTCGTCGCATAGGGCAGCTCCTGCGCGAGCAGCAGGATGAGCTTCTCGCGGACCGCCTCGACGACGCGGAAGTCGAGGCGTCGATCCGACACCTGATCTGGCTCGAAGAGCCATGGCCCCTCCGGCAGCCGCGCGCGCAGTTCCGCACACAGCGCGTCGCAGTTGTCACCGCGCGTCGCTGAGACCGGCACGACCGCCGCATAGTCGCGCCGCGCCGCGAGATCCCGGATGAGGGGCAGCAGCGCACTCCTGGGCACGACGCGGTCCACCTTGTTGATCACCAGCAGGACGGGCACCGTGGTGTCGGCCAGGCGCGCGGTCACCGCGGCGTCCTCGGCCGTCTGCCGCTGCGCGTCCACAACGTGCAGGATCAGGTCGACGTCGCCGAGCGCGGACGTCGCCGCGTCGTTCATGTAGCGATTGAGCGCACTGCGCCGCGCGCGATGCAGCCCCGGCGTATCCACGAACACCAGCTCGTCCTCGTCGACGTGCAGGACGCCTCGCACATGCTGGCGCGTGGTCTGTGGCTTGGGCGCCACGATGCTCACCTTGAAGCCGACGAGCCGGTTCACGAGGCTCGACTTGCCGACGTTGGGGCGCCCGACGACGGCGATCATGCCGCTACGCATGGGAAGCTTGACCCGGTCTGCGCGCCGGCTGCCGGAAACCACCGGTCGAGCGGTCAGTGCAGCGGGGATGCGGCATCGGATCCTTCTCTTTCATCGAGCCGTTCGAGCACCAGCGCCGCGGCCGCCTGCTCGGCGTGTCGACGGCTGCCGGCTCCCGCTTCACAGCACAACCCATCGTCGATTTCGCAGGCCACGCGGAAATGCCGTCTGTGAGCCGGGCCGGAGGCTTCCAGCAGCCGGTAGCTCGGCAGGGCGGCACCGCGTGCCTGCAGCCGTTCCTGCAGAAGCGTCTTCGCATCCTTCAGCGCTTCTGCGTTGGGAAGATGCTCCAGGCGGGCGCGGAACAGCGCGAGGCACACCCGCTCGGCCACCGCGAAACCGGCGTCGACGTACACGGCGCCGATGACCGCCTCGAGAGCGTCCGACAGGATGGAGGCGCGCCGGAATCCGCCGCTCTTGAGCTCGCCTTCGCCGAGCTGCAGGGCGGCGCCGAGGTCCAGCTCACGCGCCAGCGCGGCGAGGCTCGCCTCGCACACGAGGCTCGAGCGCAGGCGCGACAGCGCGCCTTCGTGCGCCTGTGGCCGCAACCGGAAGAGCTCGGCCGCAATCACGAAGTCGAGCAGCCCATCGCCCAGATACTCGAGCCGTTCGTTGTTTTCATCGCCGTGGCTGCGGTGCGTGCACGCCAGCACCAGCAGCGCCGGGTCCGCGAAGCGGTGCCCGAGCCGTCGCGCCACGTCATCCATGGCGGCAGACGGCCGGGTTCCGGCTTCGCTAGTCACGCATCGCCTTCGACCCCGTGAAGTGGATGACGAGATACACGTTCATGAACAGGTTCGTCCGCGCCTCGTAATCCCACGAAAGGGTCCGCCCATCTCCGGTATCGCGGCTCACGCCGACGTCCGCCGGCGTGAGCGTGTCGATATCGTCGATATCCCAGTGATCCTGCAACGCACGGCGGATCGAGTATACGCTGGCGTCGTGGCCGAGCCGCCCGTTCTGCGCCACGTCATCGACCGCGGCGTTGACCTTCATCTCGTTGAGATAAAGCGGCACCGTCTTGATCAGCATCAGCGCCACGAAGCCGATGACGACCAGCATCACCAGGAACTGCCAGAAGCTCAGGCCGGCCTCTCGGCCGCTCCGTCCGTCGATTGAATGCATGTCCCCTTTCCCCATGGCCAACCTGCCTGCAACCGCCGTGCCTAGTGGATTACATCGCCGATGCGGTGCCAGTCGGGCCGGAATTTCGCTGCATCCCAGTTCATCCAGATGAAGAAGGCCCGGCCCTTCAGGTCCTTGTCCGGCACCGGTCCCCAGTAGCGGCTGTCGTAGGAATTGTCGCGATTGTCGCCCATGACGAAGTAGGAATCGGGCGGCACCGTGTAGCTGAAGTCCTGCGGCGGCACGTTGGGGTTGATGAGGATGCCGTGCGTCACGCCGCCGATGGTCTCCTCGAAGCGCTCGTAGTCGCCGCCGTTGGGCGTCACATAGAAGCCGTCGGGACGCTCCGGAACTTCCTTGCCGTTGATCCACAGGCGCTTGTCGACGTACCGGATGTGATCCCCCGGCAGCCCGATGACGCGCTTGATGAAGTCTTCGCCCTTGTCGGGTCCGTTGCCGGGAAACTTGAAAACGATGACGTCTCCCCGGTGCGGCGTACCGTCGCCGACCAGGCGGCACTCGCCCACCGGACAGCGCAGCCCGTAATCCCAACGGTTGACGAGGATGAAGTCACCGATGTGCAGCGTCGGGTACATCGATCCGGAGGGAATGCGGAACGGTTCGACCACGAAGGATCGCACCACGAACACGAACAGGATGACGGGAAACAGGCCCGCGCCAAAGTCGAGTGCCGCCCACAGGCCCCTGCCGCCGGCAGCCGCCGCCGCGCGCCGCAGCCAGAAACGCCGCACCAGCCACATGAGCAGCGTCAACGCCGTCAACGCGGCAAGAATCTGGTTGAACAGCATCAGCGCGCTCCTTCGAAGTCGTCGACGGGGACGGCGATCGGTCTCCCGTGCACCGGCCGCTTCGATCGCGCGCACGTCGGACGCGTCATTTCTTGCGTTCGCTCTGCAGGACCGCCAGAAACGCTTCCTGCGGAATCTCCACCGAGCCGACCTGTTTCATGCGCTTCTTGCCTTCCTTCTGCTTCTCCAGCAGCTTGCGCTTGCGCGACACGTCGCCGCCGTAGCACTTCGCGAGAACGTTCTTGCGCATCGCCTTCACCGTCGTGCGCGCGATGATCTTCGCGCCGATCGCCGCCTGGATCGCCACGTCGAACATCTGTCGTGGGATGACCTTCTGCATGCGCTCGACGAGCTCGCGCCCGCGCGCCTGCGCCACGTCGCGGTGCACGATGCTCGCCAGCGCGTCGACGCGCTCGCCGTTCACCAGCACGTCGAGGCGCACCAGCGGCGCCGCCTGGAAGCGTGCGAAATCGTACTCGAAGCTCGCGTAGCCGCGCGACACGGATTTCAGCCGATCGAAGAAGTCCAGGACGATCTCCGCCATCGGCAGCTCCACCTCGAGCGATACCTGGGTACCGTGATAGCGCAGATTCTTCTGCACCGCGCGCCGTTCCATGCACAGCTGCATCACCGGACCGACGTAGGCGTTGGGCATGAGCAGGCGGCAGTCCACGATCGGCTCGCGCAGCTCCGCGTATTCCCCCGCTGCGGGCAGCTTTGCCGGATTGTCGACGCGCAACGTGCTGCCGTCGCGCTCTTCGACTTCGTAGACGACCGCCGGCGCGGTCGTGATCAGCTCCAGCCCGTACTCGCGCTCCAGGCGCTCCTGCACGATTTCCATGTGCAGCATGCCGAGGAACCCGGCGCGGAAGCCGAAGCCGAGCGCGGTCGAATTCTCCGGCTCGAACTGCAGCGCGGAGTCGTTCAGGCGAAGCTTGGCGAGCGCGTCCCGCAGGTCCTCGAAGTCGTCCGCAGACACCGGGAACAGGCCGGCGAACACGCGCGGCGGGATCTGCCGGAAGCCCGGCAGCGGCTGCGCGCAGGGGCGGGCCGCGTCCGTGAGCGTATCGCCCACCGGGGCGCCGTCCACCTCCTTGATGCCCGCGACCACGAAGCCGACTTCGCCGCATTCCAGCGCGTCGCATTCCACCGGCTTGGGCGCGTGCACGCCGAGCATCGTCACGTCGTGGTCGCGCCCGGTGGTGATGACGTGCATGCGCATCCCGCGGCGCATCCTCCCGTTGACCACGCGCACCAGCGAAACGACGCCCAGGTAGTTATCGAACCACGAATCGATGATCAACGCCTGCAACGGCGCGTCGGGATCGCCGGACGGCGCCGGCAGGCGCTGGACGATGCTTTCCAGCAGCTCGGCCACGCCCTCGCCGGTCTTCGCCGAGATACGCAGCGCGGACTTCGCCTCGATGCCGATGATGTCCTCGATTTCCGCCGCCACGCGCTCCGGCTCGGCGTTCGGCAGATCGATCTTGTTGAGCACCGGCAGCACTTCCAGCCCGTGCTCCACCGCCGTATAGCAGTTGGCGACGCTCTGCGCCTCGACGCCCTGGCTGGCGTCCACCACCAGCAGCGCGCCCTCGCAGGCGGCCAGCGAGCGGCTCACCTCGTAGGAGAAATCGACGTGCCCGGGCGTGTCGATGATGTTGAACTGATACCTGCGGCCATCCGCCGCGGTATGGAACAGCCGTACGGCCTGCGCCTTGATGGTGATGCCGCGCTCGCGCTCGATTGGATTGTTGTCCAGCACCTGCGTCGTCATCTCGCGCGCGGACAGGCCGCCGCACATCGCGATGAAACGATCCGCGAGCGTCGACTTGCCGTGATCGATGTGCGCGATGATCGAGAAGTTCCGGATGTGCGATTGACCGACGCCGCCTTCCGAGGCACGCGGGTGCGTCGGAGTCGTGGCCGGAGCAACCGCTCCGGCGGGGGTGGGCGCGTCAGCGAGCATGCGGCGGGCGAGTCTAGCGCGTCTGCCCTCGGCGCAGCGGGCGGCCGAGCATGACCGCGGCCCGCGCGGCGTCGAAGCGCGTCTCGCAAATGACTCGGCCATCGGCATCGAGCAGCACCGGGATCACCAGCCCCCAGCGCTGCTTCCACTCAGGTCGGCTGTCAACATCCGCCCATTCGAGCTCGAACGCGTCCGCGCCGAAGGCGACGTCGAGCGCCTCGGCCATTTCGTGACACAGACCGCATCCCGGCCGCGACAGCAGCAGCAGGCGCGGCGGCACGCTCATCGTGTCGGCACCTGCACGGCGAGGAACATCGGGCCGCTGCCTCGCTGCACCAGGAACGGCACGCGGCTGCCCGGCGTCAGCCGGCCGATCAGCGCCTGGAACTGCGCCGCCGTACGCGGATGCTGGCCGCCGACGGAGATGATGACATCCCCGGGCTGCAGTCCCGCTTCACGCGCCGGCCCCGCGCCGACATCCTGTACCAGCAGCCCGCGGTCCACGCCCGCCCTCGACAGCTCGGACGCAGAGGCCGCGCGCAGCACGAGGCCGAGTTCGGGCGCGCCGGGCACAGCTGGCTGCCGCGCCTTGCCGCGACCGCCGTGATCGTCGGCGCGCGGCGCGGCTTCGTGGGCCGACGGCAAGCGCCCGAGCTCCACGCTGAGCTCCACCACGCGACCGTCGCGCAGCACCTTCAACGGAACGGTGCGGCCGGGATCGATTTCGCCTACCAACGGCGGCAGACTCCGCGAAGTCTTCAATTCCCTGCCGTTGAAGCTCAGCAGAACGTCGCCGGCGCGAATGCCCGCCTGCGCAGCCGGCCCGCCCGCCGAAACCCCCGTGACCAACGCCCCGCGAGGAACCTTCAGCCCGAAGGATTCAGCCAACGGCAGCGTCAGCGTCTGTACCGTGACGCCCATCCAGCCGCGCTCCACCTTGCCCGTGTCTCGCAACTGCCTTGCCACTCGCACGGCAACATCAATGGGAACAGCGAAGGCCACGCCCATGAAGCCGCCCGTCTGGCTGTAGATCTGTGAGTTGACCCCCACGACCTCACCCTGCATGTTGAACAACGGCCCGCCCGAATTCCCGGGGTTGATCGCGACGTCCGTCTGGATGAAGGGCACGTACTGCTCGGCGCTCAGATTGCGGCCGAGCGCGGAGACGATCCCGGCCGTCACCGAATCCGCGAAGCCAAAGGGAGAACCGATCGCGAGAACCCACTGACCCACCGAAAGACCCCCGCCGTGCGCGATACGCACCGCCGGCAGGTGTTCCGCGTCCACCTTGAGCAGCGCGATATCCGTGCGCCGATCGACCCCGGCCACCTTCGCGGCCAGCTCACGTCCATCCGACAGACTCACCGTGATGTCCCGGCTGCCGTCGATCACGTGCTGGTCCGTCAGGATGTATCCATCGGGCCAGAGGACAAACCCGGACCCTGTGGATAGAGCGTCGTCGCCGCCCTGCGTGGCATCTCCGTCCGCGTCAGGCGCCGCGCGCTGCAAGTACTTGCGCGCCCAGTCGGGGGTTTCACTCGCAGGTGCGTCGGGTTGCAGCGCCGCATCGCCGCCGTTGGCTGTGGAACTCGCGGTGATGTTCACGACCGAGGGGCTGACGCGTTTCACCAGCCCGGAGAAATCCGGCGGCGACGCGGAGCGCCCGCATCCCGCGAGCATGAGCGTCGACATCGCGACGACACCCAGTACGCAGCAGCGATGCGATACGTTGCGCACCGGTTACCTCCGCGAAAACCGCGCGCAGTTCAGCATGCTGCATCACGCGGCGCAAGCGCGCATCTCGCACACCGCTGATCTCTGCGGCCGCAGATCCCCGGATGCCTTGTGCGATTCATCCACGCGCACGATGGCACAGGTCCGTCACGCGGCCGCGATCGCCGGTTGCTACGCTACTTTCCTGCGTTCGGTCAGGACTGAGAGCCCGCCACGTCGATCACGCGAGCGTCCGCGGCACGCCAACGTGGTTCTCTTTATTGAGGCGCTTGGCGCACCGGCGAGTAACGCACTTCCGATGCCATGCCTGGCACGTAATAGCCGGAATACTCTCCATCCGTGGCATGCGACAGTCGGCCGACGCCGTACCGCGGAGCTCGCTGCACAAGATAATCGTCCAGCACGCCGGCCGACTGCGGATCAATGCGCGACCACCGCACCGCCCGCGTTCCGACGTCCGTTACCGCAAACGGATCGGCGGAAGGCGGCGCGACCGTCGCGTTGACCTCCGTCGCGACGCTGCTGCCGGCGACAGTTCCACCAACCGGTGCGGCCGCCCGGTAGGTGGTAAACACCACGATCGCACCCAGTGACGCCGCCAAGGCAAGGCTGGACGCCATGCGCCAACGTCGCCGCGGCATCCGCGATGCCGAGTGCGTAATGAATCGATGACGCGCGGACTTCGAAGCGCGCGGAGCATCGATTTGTCGCATGACTTCGGCGCACAGCCGCTCCGCCTGCGGATGCACGTAGCGTCCGCAATGTGCCTCGCGCGCGGCCCAGTGCCGCGAGTAACGGCTCAACAGCTCAGGGCGATCGCGGCATGCCGCCAGCGCTGCATCCAGCTGTTCGGACGTGCACTCGCCATCGACCAGTGCCGACAGTGATTCTTCCAGACTCGTCATGAAGCGCTACCAAAGGCGACCATGGATGCAAACATTAACAACGCTCAGCGTAAAAAGTTCCGCGCGGCATCATAACCAGGCCACGGACGGTGGCGCCTCAGCGCGCGCCGATGCCGCCCTCCATAAGAGGGCGGACGACCGCATCGATCGCTTCTCGCGCGCGGAAGATGCGTGAGCGCACCGTCCCGATCGGACACTCCATCACGCCGGCGATCTCCTCGTAGCTCAGGCCTTCAAGCTCGCGGAGCGTGATGGCACGGCGCAGATCGTCGGGAAGGCTCTGGATCGCCTCCGCCACCTTCTGCTTGAGCTCTTCCGTCAACACCATGTCTTCCGGCGTGTCGACGTCGCTGAGTTGCTCGGTATGCCCGTAGAGCTCCGCCTCGGAGATATCGATATCCTGGCTTGCCGGCCGCCGGCCGCGAGAAACCAGCGAATTCTTTGCGGTATTGATCGCGATCCGGTAAAGCCAGGTGTAGAACGCGCTTTGGCCGCGAAAGCCGTTGAGGGCGCGATAGGCCTTGATCAGCGCTTCCTGCGCCACGTCCGGAGCATCCGCTTCTCCCACGAGGCGAGAGACCAGCTGGACGATGCGATGCTGATATTTGCGTACCAGCAGCTCGAACGCGAGCTTGTCCCCGTCCTGCGCGCGTGAAACGAGCTGGGCGTCGAGGTTCTCTTCGGTCACGCAGGGTTTCGCCACAGGCGCAGGTGCTGTGCGTCGGCAAAGCGCCTTGATGTGGGCCTGCGAACCACCTGCCTGTTGCCTCCCAATCAGTCCACGAGCGCGGCCCCGTGGCGACACGACGGACACCGGCGCGCTCCGTGTTCTCTGGCCGGCGTGCATTCTAGCAATTCGGACGTTGCGATCTGTTACGGTTCCCGGCGGCCTGCGGAGGGATCGCAGCCGCTACGTGCGCCGCGCAAAAAGTGCGCGGCAGGCCGTTTGCGTACCTCCGCGGAGAAGGACCGCTTCAGCGCTCCCGGGCCAGACGCTTCACCAAGGCGTCGAGCGCATCGCGATCACGAAACGGAATGACCACGCGTCCTCGGCCATCACTGCCGACACGGATCTGCACCGCACTGCCCAGCGCATTTCGCAGGCTGCGTACACTCGCCGCGTAGCCAGCGACCCCCGACGATGCAGCCGCGCTGTTGCGCGGCGGCTTTTTTATCAGTAGTTCGGTCTGCCGCACCGACAGCCCCAGTGCGACAACCCGTTGCGCAAGCTCGGCCTGCCGCTCGGGTGCTGCGCCCATCAGAACCTTGGCATGCCCGAAACTCAATCTCCCTTCGCGCAGCCAAGTCTGTACCGAAGCGGGCAGCGCAAGGAGCCGCAGTACGTTGCTGACCGCGGCTCGCGAACGTCCTACTGCAGCCGCAGCTTGTTCGTGCGTGAGGTGGCATTCGTCTATGAGACGCCTCAGCGCCTCGGCCTCTTCCATCGGGTTGAGGTCAGCGCGCTGGATGTTCTCCACGAGCGCGATCGCCATCGCGTCACGTGCGTCCATCTCGCGCACCAGCGCCGGAACGTGCGTCAGGCCTGCCCTACGTGCCGCCCGCCAGCGCCGCTCACCGGCGATGACTTCAAAGCCGCCGTCGGCCGGGCGCACGATCAGCGGCTCGACGATTCCCTGAGCACGAATCGACTCGGTCAACGCGGCCAACGCTTCCTCGTCGAAATGCTGCCGCGGCTGGCTCGCACCTGATTGCAGCGCCTCGACCGGCAGTTCCCGCAGCTCCGCGGCGCCCGTCGCCGCCGCGGCATGCGTCACGCGCACGCCCAGCAGTGCATCCAGCCCTCGATCCAAACCGCGTCGTCTGACCACCTTTCCCCCGCCAATCATGCCGACAGTCGCGCGCCGCTCCGCATCCTGCGCAGCACCTCACCCGCGAGCGCCTGATACGCCCGTGCGCCACTCGACCCGGGGTCATAGCGGATAGCCGGCAAGCCGTGGCTCGGGGCTTCAGCCAGGCGCACGTTGCGCGGGATGACCGTACGAAACACCTTGTCACCAAAATAGTCCACGAGCTGCGCGGACACGTCCGTGGACAAGTTGTTGCGTGCGTCGAACATCGTCCTGAGCAGCCCGTCGACCGCGAGCTGCGGATTGATGACCCGACGTATACGTTCCACGGTGTCAAGCAAGGAGGTAAGGCCTTCGAGCGCGTAATACTCGCACTGCATCGGCACCAGGACGCCATCGGCGGCCACCAGCGCGTTCACCGTCAACTTCGACAGCGCGGGCGGACAGTCCAGCAACATGTAGTCGTAGCTGTCACGCAAGTCGGCCAAGGCAGAGCGGAGCGCGAAGTCTCCGACGGGCAGCTCGCGCAAACGTACTTCCGCCTCCGTCATATCGCCATTTGCGGGCAGGAGGTCGAACCCGAAACGCGGCAGGTGCACCAAGACCTCAACTACCGTCGCTTCCTCAAGCAGCACATCACGGCAGCTGCGGCGCAATACGCCCTTGTCGACTCCGACGCCCATCGTCGCATTACCCTGTGGGTCGAGATCCACGAGCAGGACACGACACCCAGTCGCTGCCAGAGACGCGGCGAGATTGACAGCCGTCGTGGTCTTTCCCACTCCGCCCTTCTGGTTGGCAATGGCGACGATGCGGTTCACAGACAACGCGTCACCATGACGAGGTGCCGCTCCTCCGACAGGCCCGGTACGCTTACTTGGATCACATCTGCCACCGAAAACCCTTTCGGCAAGTCGGCAAGCTCGATCCGATCCAGTTTTCCCTTCATCGCCACCCACCGCATTTCCGCGCCGCGCCAGCACCGCGTCATCTCGATGAAGCCTCTGAGTCGCGCCAGCGCCCGGCTGACGATAGTAACAGCAGCGCCATCGGGCGGCTCCCACGCCTCAGCGCGGGCGTTGATGACCCGCGTGCTCCGAAGGCCGAGTTCGCGCTTCACCGCTCGCAGAAAGCGGGCTCGCTTTCCGTTGGCGTCCAGCAGGACCACTGACCGCTCAGGGCACAGGATCGCGAGGGGAATCCCCGGCAGCCCCGCTCCCGATCCGACGTCGATGACAGCCCCGGACACATGGCCTACAAGCGTCAGGCTGTCCAGCACGTGGCGCCGCGCCATTTCAACCGGATCCCGCACGGCGGTGAGGTTGTACGCAGCATTCCAGCGGACGAGGAGCTCAATGTATTCCAGCAGACGCGCGACATCACGCTCCGTGACCGGCAGCCCCATGGCAGCCAGCCCGGCGGCGAGCACATCTCGCGCTCTGCCTAAGTCCAATACGTCATCTCACATTCTTGCATCGCGCCATGCGTCAGCGCGTCATTTGTGGCAACAGGGAGCGTGTCATTAGCGCCCTGATGAAAAAAAGGCCCAAGTCGTGCGACTTGGGCCTCATTCATCAAGAGCCTGGCAGTGTCCTACTCTCACATGGTCAACGCCACACTACCATCGGCGCAGAGCCGTTTCACTTCGGTGTTCGGGATGGGAACCGGTGGGTCCAACTCGCTATGGCCGCCAGGCAAACTGGCTGGGCAAAGCGTCCGCGCGATGCGAGTCACTCCGCCCTGAATCGGTTCGTAGTTGAAACACGTCAGCCTCAACGCCACTCCGTCGGCCGGCGGAGGGTGCTTTACGTCAAAAATGCTTGAGCGTTATATGGTCAAGCCACACGGGCAATTAGTACGCGTCAGCTCCATGCATTACTGCACTTCCACATCGCGCCTATCAACCTCGTAGTCTACGAGGGCCCTTCAGGTGTCTTGCGACACGCGAGATCTCATCTCGGGGTGGGCTTCCCGCTTAGATGCTTTCAGCGGTTATCCCATCCGCACTTAGCTACCCGGCGATGCCACTGGCGTGACAACCGGAACACCAGAGGTGCGTCCACTCCGGTCCTCTCGTACTAGGAGCAGCTCCCCTCAAATCTCGAACGCCCACGGCAGATAGGGACCGAACTGTCTCACGA
>DASVGQ010000066.1:0-19955 GCA_036379455.1 Nevskiaceae bacterium | reverse complement strand
GCAGCTTGGGAGATGCTCTGCGCCTGGGCCGTCGCCTCCTTGCCCGCCGCCTCCAGCGCCCCGCGCGCCGACGCCAGTCGCGCCCCGAGTTCCGCACGCGCGGCATCGAAGTCTCCGCCGACTGCGATTCCCGACGATCCGAGAAAATCCTCGATGTCCGCGATCAGACTGCGGAATTCGTGGCGCAGCGGCGATTCCGGCGCCTCCGTGCCCACCTTCGCTGCACCAGCGTCACCGGCGCTTCCCGGCGAGGTTGTCGTCACTCGACCATCCTTCGTGAGGGGCCTCGAGTATCGCATGCGTGCCGCCACGCAGGCGCGGCCACAACTCGCGAATTTGTCATCTCGCGTCTCGGCTTTATCATGAGCCACCGTTGCCGCACAGGATCGGCGCGATGTATCCCACGCGCTGCACAATTGTTCATGCTGCACGCTGTGCGCAGCACGCGGCAAGACGTGCGACTCCACTTTCCGACAACCTCGCGGTGCCGGTACGCGGGAAGCCGCCGGGGTGGCTGCGGCGCGCCGCGCAACGCGACGCTGGTGCGCAGCACCATGCCGTACACATCAATGCACTCCAAATTGCCAAAGCGGCAACCAGCCACTAACCTGCGCCGCGCCATTTCTCCAGATCGCACGACTCGCAGCAACGCGGGAGCACGTCCACGAATGAACACGGAAACCTTCGGTATCGGCGGATTCGCCGTCTACGCACCACCTTTTCGCGTGGACCTCGAACGCTGGTGCGACTGGACGGGAAGCGACTGGGACAAGATACGTGCGGTCATCGGCCGCAGCTTCCGCATGCGGGCGCCAAACCACAGCGTCTACACGCTCGCTGCCAACGCCGTGTTGCGATTGATCCGCCAGTACGACGTCGATCCGCGTGAAATCGGCTATCTGGCGCTCGGCACGGAATCCAGCACCGACAACTCCGCCGGAGCGGTGGTGCTGCGCGGGCTGGTGGATCAGGCCCTGGAACAGGAAGGCCTGCCGCGGCTGGCGCGTGACTGCGAGGTGCCCGAGCTGAAGCACGCGTGCCTCGCCGGCGTGTACGGCATCAAGGGCGCGATGCGTTACCTGGCCTTCGACGGCCGGGGCCGGCGAGCCATCGTGGCCAGCGGCGACATCGCCGAATACGCCCGCGGGAGCAGCGGCGAGCCCACCCAGGGCGCGGGCGCCGTTGCCATGCTGCTTGAGGCTTCACCTCGCCTTCTGGAGTTGGACCTGCACCGAAGCGGCAGCGCATCGGATTATCGCGGCCTGGATTTTCGCAAGCCCTTCCTGCGGTACTCCACGCAGCAGGCGGGCTTCCAGGGTCACCTGCAGGACCTTCCGGTCTTCAATGGAAAGTATTCGACAACCTGTTATCTCGACGAGACGCTGTCGGCCCTCGACGCCATGTTCGGCCGCATGGACGTCAGCCGCAGCGCCTACTTCCGCGACGTCGCGGCGGTCTTCATGCACCGCCCCTATCACCACATGCCTCACAGTGCGTGGGCAATGGGCTACCTGTTCGCGCTGGGGCACGACGCCGCCGAGCTCGCGCAGGCGCGTGAGGAACTGGGCTCCTACTGCGCGACTGCTGGCGTCGAGATGCCGGCGCTGTGCGACGAGATGCGCAGCAAGCCGGAAGTGGCTCGCCCGGCCGGCGGCGACCTGGGTTTCGAGGCCTATCCGCTGTCAATGGCAGTCCTGCGCGCCTTCCGCAAGTCCGGCAGGCACCGCCAGATCGTCAACGAGAAGATGGTGCTCGGATCGGACGCCATGATGGACCTCGGCAACCTCTACACCGCGGCGCTGCCGGCATGGCTCGCAGCCGGGCTTGAAGACGCCGAGGAGCGCGGCGTCGACTTGGACGGCAAGCCGCTGCTGGTCATGGGCTACGGCAGCGGCGACGCGGCCGAGGCCATTCCTGCCCGCATGGCAGAGGGATGGCAGAAGGCCGCGCGCGCGATCCACTTCCGCGAAGCACTCGCCGGCGCCGTGGACCTGTCGCAGGAGCAGTACGCGGCGCTGCACGACGGACAGGAGCCGAAGGGACTCGACGGTGCGGTCCACACCGGGTTCATCATCGACCACATCGGCGCCTCGACGGAACACGCGTTCCAGGACTTCGGCATCGAGTATTACCGCTATCTGGGTCGCGTGTAAGTGCAGCGCGCGACGGCAGCCTGATCGACGGAAAATGCGGACGCGGTCGTCATGAACTTCGGCGACCTATGACTGCGCGCGGCTGATGGCACTCCGCTCAGGCACAAACCATCACGCCGGCGATGAGATCAGATCCAGCAGGCCAGCGAGCGCAGCCGCAGCAGTCTGCGTGCGCACTTCCGCGCGGCTGCCCGGAAACTGGAAACGACTTGCCGACGCGACCGTCTTCGCACCCCGCCACGCGATCCACACCGTGCCGACCGGCTTGTCGACCGTGCCGCCGCTCGGACCGGCGATGCCGCTCACGGCCACCGCCCACTGCGTCCGCGCGTGACGCAGGACGCCGGCCGTCATGGCAAGCACCGTGGGACCGGAAACGGCGCCGTCGCGCGCCAGGGTCTCTCCGGGCACGTCAAGCAACGCCTCCTTGGCGGCGTTTGAATACGTGACCCACCCGCACTCGAACCAACGGGAGCTGCCGGGCAGATCCGTCAGCCACTCGGCGATCATCCCGCCGGTACAGGACTCCGCAACGCCCAGCCGTTCGTCGCGCCTGAGCAAGCTCTCCGCCACACGCTCAACGATCGCGCGTGGATGATCGATCCCCACGCCACACTCTCCTTCCGTGACAGATTTCATTATTGCTTAACCGCGCGACCGCTCCTCGATACGCGGCGGCGAAATTCCCGTGTTTGCAGACAACGCACCTCGCGGTACACGGCGAGAACCCGGAACCGTGGAAACGCCCTCCCGGTCCCAGTGAGACGCTACGATGGATGGACGCATTTCCGGGATCGGCGACATGCGAGCGAAAGCGGCTCTTGTACGCGTCTGCGGCGCGCTCGCCGTGGCGCTGCTGCTGGCGAGCTGTGCGACGCCGCTGACGCGCATCCGGGATCATCCGCACATCTACGCGCGCGCCACGCCCGAGCAGCAGGCGCTTATCGGCAAGGGTCAGATCGCCCTGGGCTTCACGCCGGAATTCGTGCGCCTCGCGTTGGGAAAACCTGAAGACGTCAGTGAGCGTACGGGGCCGTCCGGCACCTTCGTCGTCTGGACATACCTCCACTATCGCTATTACTACCCGACCTACTGGGGCGGGCCGTTCGGCTGGCCGTATTACGGCTACGGGTGGCCCTACTTCGGGCCGAATATAATCGCGCCCGTTGCCATTCCTGTGCCGCACCTGCAGGTGACCTTCCGCGACGGCGTAGCCGTCGCCATCGACCGATCACTTCATGACTGATGCTGGCATGTACTTGCGTCGTACGCACATTTGCAGTGCAATTGACGCGCTATCTGACCATCCCACGAGCGAGCCATACCATGAGCGACACCAGCACCGACCCCATCGTCATCACTTCTGTCGCCCGCACCCCCATGGGCAACATGCTCGGCGAGCTTTCGACGCTCAGCGCGCACGAGCTGGGCTCCATCGCCATCAAGGCGGCGGTGACACGCTGCAAGCTGGATCCTGCGGCAGTGGACGAAGTGTTCATGGGCAACGTGCTCACAGCGGGCCAAGGCCAGGCACCAGCGCGGCAGGCGGCGCTCGGCGCCGATCTGCCGAAGTCCGTCGGCTGCGTCACGCTCAACAAGGTCTGCGGATCCGGCATGAAGGCGATCATGTTCGCGCGTGACGCAATCGTCGCCGGCAGCTCCAACGTCATCGTCGCGGGCGGCATGGAAAGCATGAGCAAGGCCCCCTACCTGATTCTCAAGGGTCGCGCAGGCTACCGTTTCGGGCACGGCGAACTGCTGGATCACATGGCGCTCGACGGGCTGGAAGACGCGTATGAGGGCCATCACACGGCCATGGGTGTCTACGCGGAGCGGACTGCGGAGCGCTATCACTTCACGCGCGAACAACAGGACGCCTTCGCGATCGAATCACTGCGGCGCGCGCAGGCGGCAACCGAGGACGGCAGCTTCAAGTACGAGATCGAGCCGGTCACGATACAGACCCGCAAGGGCACGCAGGTGGTGGACAAGGACGAAGGGCCGCTGAAGTCCAAGGCGGAGAAGATCCCCTCACTGCGTCCGGCGTTCAAGAAGGACGGCACCGTCACGGCAGCGTCCTCGGCATCGATCTCGGACGGTGCCGCCGCCGTCGTGATCATGCGTGCCAGCGACGCCAGCAAGCGCGGCATCACGCCGCTGGCCCGCATCGTGGGCCACGCCCAGCATTCCCGCATACCATCCGAGTTCACGCTGGCGCCGATTCACGCCATCCAGCGGCTGCTGGACAAGATCGGCTGGCAGACAAAGGACGTCGACCAGTGGGAGATCAATGAGGCGTTCGCCGTCGTGGCGATGGCTGCGATTCACGACCACAAGCTCGACCCCGCGAAGGTGAACCTCCACGGAGGCGCCTGCGCGCTCGGTCACCCGATAGGCTGCTCCGGCGCGCGGCTGGTGACGACGTTGATCGCGTCGCTGCGGCAGACCGGCGGCAAGCGCGGGATCGCGAGCCTGTGCATCGGCGGCGGTGAGGCGACGGCAGTCGCCGTAGAGATGATGTAACGCGGGGAGGCCGCGACGACACGGAAGGTCCGTGGCGCTACCGCGGCCGGCCCCTCCATGAACGGCTGTATACACAAACGCCCGGCGCCATAAAGTGGCGTCGGGCGTTTCCGTTTCGTCGTCCGCTACTTGGCTGCTACATAGCGCAGATAGGGAGTCACCGTGCGCCAGCCGTTCGGATACAGCTTCTTGGCCTCTGCATCCGACAGGGACGGCGGAATGACGACTTCGTCACCCGGCTTCCAGTCCACCGGCGTCGCGACGCTCTGCTTGTCCGTCTGCTGCAAAGCATCCAGCGCGCGCAGGATCTCATCGACATTGCGGCCTACGGACGGTGGATAGGTGAGGATGAGGCGCACCTTGTTGTTCGGATCGATCAGGAAGACCGAACGCACGGTCACCTTCGCATCCGCTTCCGGGTGATACATCCCGTAGGTCTTCGCGATCGCGAGGCTGGGATCCGCAATGATCGGATACGCAACGTGCGCACCACCGACCTTCTCCACGTCCTTGATCCAGCCTTGATGGCTGTCCACGGGGTCTACCGACAGGCCAATGATCTTCGTGCCGCGCTTGTCGAATTCGCCCTTCCGGCGTGCGAAAGCGCCCAGCTCTGTCGTGCAGATCGGCGTGAAGTCCTTGGGATGCGAGAACAGCATGGCCCATGTACCCTTCTTCCACTCGTGGAAGCTGATCTTTCCGGCCGTCGTGTCTGCCGTGAAGTCCGGCGCGACCTGACCAAGTTGCAAAGCCATCTTCAATTCCTCTCGAGGTAATGAAATAACTACGCCGCATCACCGCGGCACCGTTGTACATCGTACTGTTGGCGGACCCGCTCACGGGCCGGCCGTCGCAGGTGCGTCAAGCGCCCGCGATGGTGCGCATGCGTGCAGCCGCGTGCGCAACGGATTCTGCTCTGCCGCACCGCATCATGATAGCCGTCCGCACTTGCATCAGTAAATAATAGATCGTTATTGATATATAACTGCGCATCGCATCGGGGACATCGCTGCGATCCTGCTCAACCGCGCCCCGACCGGCGGCGCCCGACAGGGCCCGTTCAAGGCACGGCGGCGGACTGGCGTTCTGGCACCCTCGGCGACTCCACTGCGTGCGCTCCGACTCGTGGGCGTTGAAGCCGGAGAGAGACCGAGTCCGCGCAACGGCATGACCTCATTCGTCCGACACTTGGGCAAGCCAGCGCTTCGGCAAAACCCGGCCGGCGGCATCCACCTCACCGACACCGAGCACACGACCCGATGCGTCCACAATCGCTACGCTTCCGACTTTGTCTGCATCGGTCACGTGTACGCGTTGGCCTTGGCTCAGACGAAGGGCGGCGTCTTTATCGACCCGGACCCGCGGCCACCCCGCGAACAGGCGCGTGATCGGCACAAGCAACGCGTCCAGCTCCTGCAAGCTGCTCGCACCGTCGATCTGACGCATGCTGACCGTCTGCGACTCGTCAAAGGGGCCGGCCGAGATCCGCCGCAAGGCCGTCACATGCGCGCACTGACCGATTGACTGCGCCCAGTCCTCGGCCAGAACGCGGACGTAAGTGCCCTTCGAGCACCACACCTGGAAGGAGAATGTGGTGCCATCGCAGCCCAGAAGCTCCAGTGCGTGGATCTCGACGCTGCGGGGTGCACGCTCGACTTCGAGCCCTCGGCGCGCGAGCGCATAAAGCGGCGTACCCCCACGCTTGAGCGCGGAATACATGGGCGGCGTCTGCGTTTGCGCGCCGAGAAAGCGCTCACGCGTCGCCGCCAGCTGCTCACAGGACCCTCGCGATGGCGTCGAGAACGCCGTCGGCTGGCCGTCGGCATCGCCGGTATCCGTACGGACGCCGAGCCTTGCGGTCGCGCGATAGCGCTTGTCTGCATCGAGCAGGAAGCGCGCGGCGCGGGTGGCGCGTCCCAGACAGATCGGCAATACGCCCGTTGCCAAAGGGTCGAGGCTCCCCGTATGCCCCGCCTTGCAGGCCCGATACGCGCGCTTGACGTGCTGGAGCACGGCGTTCGAGCCAACGCCACCGGGCTTGTCGAGCAACAACACTCCGTCGACTGCGCGCCGATCGCTCGCCGGCGAACGCTCACGCATCCGGCTAGCTGCCGTCGTGGTCCGGGCCCGCCGTGCCGGGCGAGTCTACGCGCCCAGCGGCAGCGTCCGACTCCCGCGCCCGACGGATGAGAGCCGCAACCCGGTCGCCTTCGCGCAGCGCGCGGTCGGCAGAGAACCGCAGCGCTGGAAGCAAGCGCAGGCGCAGGCGCTGCCCCAGCAGATGCCGCAGGCGCGGCGCCGCGCCCTTGAGCGCACGCAGCGCGGCGGCCAGTCTGGCGTCGTCACCCAGCACACTGACGAAGACCTCCGCCTCCCTCAGGTCACGCGTGACGCGCGCGTGTGAAACCGTAACCCCAGCCAACCGCGGATCGGCGCATTCGCGCCGGATCAGCTCCGCGATTTCATTGCGCAGCTGCGCGTCGAGACGCAGGGTACGAGGATACTCACGCGGCATGCCGTCGCCTCCCGTCCCTCCCGCGGCAGCTGGAAATCGCGACGACGCTCAGGCCTCGGCCTTGATCTCGCGCTGCACTTCGATCCGTTCGAAGCACTCGATCTGGTCGCCGACCTTCACGTCGTTGTAATTCTTCACCGCAATGCCGCATTCGGTACCGGCCTCCACCTTCGCCACGTCGTCCTTGTGACGGCGCAGCGATTCCAGTTCGCCTTCATAAATGACGGTGTTCTCTCGCAGCACGCGTATCGGCAGACCGCGGCGCACCTCTCCCTCCTGCACCAGGCAACCGGCCACCGCGCCGAACTCCGAGGAGCGGAAGACCTGGCGGACCTCCGCCGTGCCGACGATCTGCTCACGCGTCTCCGTGCCCAGCAGGCCGGCGATGGCGCTCGAGACATCGTCGATGGCGTCGTAGATGACGCTGTAGTAGCGGACGTCCACGCCGGTGTCCTGGATGCGTCGGCGGGCCATGGAATCCGCCCGGACGTTGAATCCGATGATGCTCGCCTCGGAGGCCACCGCCAGATCGACGTCCGATTCGCTGATGCCACCGATTCCGGCGGCGATGATGTTGACCTTCACTTCTTCGCTCGGCAGCTTGCCCAACGCCTCGGACAAGGCCTCTGCGCTGCCCTGCACATCGGCCTTGATGAGTAGGTTCAGGTTCTTGGCCTCACCGTCGCCCATATGCTCGAAGACCTGCTCCATGCGCACGGTACGGCTCTGCGCCAGCTTGGCCTCGCGGTGCCGCGTCTCACGCAGCTCCGCGATCTCGCGCGCCTTGCGCTCGTCGCTCACCACGACCACGTCGTCGCCGGCTTCCGGCGCACCGGACAGCCCCAGCACCGTGACGGGGATCGATGGCCCGGCCTGCTTCACGGGCTTGCCGTTCTCGTCGAACATCGCGCGCACATGGCCGTAGTGCGAGCCGCTCAGGATGATGTCCCCGTGCTTGAGCACGCCTCCGCTGACCAGCACCGTGGCCACCGGCCCGCGCCCTTTCTCGAGCGACGCCTCGACGATGGTGCCGTGCGCCGGTCCGCTGACGGGCGCCTTGAGCTCGAGCACTTCCGCCTGCACGAGGATGGCGTCGAGCAACTCCGGCACTCCCTCTCCCGTGTGCGAGGACACGCCGACGACCTGGTATTCACCGCCCCAGTCCTCGGCGACCACTCCTTCCTTGGAAAGGCCTGACTTGACCCGGTCCACGTCCGCTTCCGGCTTGTCGATCTTCGTGATCGCCACGACCATCGGCGCGTGGGCCGCCTTGGCGTGCTGGATGGCTTCGCGCGTCTGCGGCATGACGCCGTCGTCCGCCGCCACGACCAGAACCACGACATCGGTCATCTGCGCACCGCGCGCCCGCATGCGGGTGAACGCCGCGTGTCCGGGGGTATCGAGGAAGGTGATGACGCCCTTCGGAGTCTTGACGTGGTACGCGCCGATGTGCTGCGTGATGCCACCCGATTCGCCGGCGGCCACGTGGGTCTTGCGGATGTAGTCGAGCAGCGAGGTCTTGCCGTGGTCGACGTGTCCCATGATGGTGATCACCGGCGGTCGTGGCCCCAGCTTCGCGTCGTTTTCTGCGACGACTTCCTGGATCAGGCTGTCCTCGACGTCGCTGTCCTTGACCGCTACCGCGCGATGTCCCATCTCCTCGACCATCAGCATCGCCGTGTCCTGGTCGAGGACCTGGTTGATGGTTGCCATCACGCCGTTCTTCATCATCTCCTTGATGAGGACGGTCGCCTTGACGGCCATGCGCCCGGCCAACTCGCCCACCGTGATGGCCTCGGGGATCTGCACGTCGCGCACCACCGGTGCCGTCGGCCGCTCGAACACATGCGTGTTGTCGAGCTGTACGGCGGTCGTGCGGCGGCGCGACTTCTTCTCGCGACGCGCGCGCTTGCCTTCACCCAGGTGCAGTTCCTTGCGACGGTTGCGCGCGGCATCCCGACCGCGGTCGTTGCGTCGCCCCGGCGCGGGCGCCGAGGCCGGAGTGACGACCACCTGCGCGTTGCGCCGCAGGTTCTCCTCGGCGCGTAGGCGGGCTGCCTCCGCTTCCTTATGTGCGCGATAGATCGGATCATTCTCCAAGCGCTCCGACTCCACTTCGCGCGCCTTCTCGGCGGCCTCTGCTTCCGCCTTGCGCTGCGCCTCCTCCTGCTCCTGCTGCACGCGTTCGGCCTCTGCCGCCGCATCCTGCTGGCGCTTGGCCTCCGCCTCTGCCGCGGCCCGGACCTCCGCCTCGTGGGCCGCCTGTTCGCGCTGCGCGGCCTCCGCCTGCTGTTGCTCTTCCAGAGCCGCGGCGTCCGGTGCAGCCGGAGCCGGAGCGGGAACCTCGCGATTGACGTAGGTACGCCGTTTGCGGACCTCGACGCTCACGGTGCGCGTGATCGTTCCGCGCCCGCGCCCGCGCCCCAGCTTCAGCTCGGAGGTGTGCTTGCGCTTCAGCGTGATCCGCCGGGGGCCGCTGACGTGCGCCGGGTCGGGCCCGATCGGCGTCTGCGCGCGAAGGTAGTTGAGCAACGTCACCTTGTCTTCCGCCTTGACGGTCGCATCGGGATCGCTCACCTCGACGCCGGCCTCGCGCAGCTGCGTCACCATCTCCTCGATGGGTTTGTGCAGTTCGGTGGCGAGATCACGGACGGACTGTGTGCTCATGGTGTGTACCTCTGGAACGACGGCCGACGACGCTCGTAGCCGCGAAGCGGTCGGCTAGTGAAAATGGGATCCGCCGAGCTCACGCGGGGCTGGTCCCCACGTGAGCATCAGCCGCAGCGGGTTCTTCGTCGAGCCCGCGCGCCTTCATGATGAGATGCGCCGCGTCCGCCTCGTCCATCGGCACGGCTTCGAGCAGCTCGTCGGTGGCCAGGTCCGCCAGCGCCTCGCGCGTGACGATGCCGGCCGCCGCAAGCTTGTAGGCGAGTGCCTCGTCAACCAGCGCCAGCAGATCGTCCGCCGGCTTGACCGCGGCCGCCTGTTCAGCCTTGACCAGCGCCTTGTTGAGCAGCACGTCACGCGCCCGCGTACGCAGCTCATCCACGACCTGCTCATCGAACTCCGAAATGGAGTGAAGCTCCTCCGGCGGCACGTAGGCGATTTCCTCCAGCGAGGTGAAGCCTTCCTGGACGAGGATCGACGCGATATCCGCGTCGACGTCGAGCTGCTCCTGGAACAGGTGTACAAGCGACTGGTTCTCCTGTTCGCGCTTGGCCTCCGCTTCCTCGGCGGTCATCACGTTGAGCGTCCAGCCGGTGAGCTCCGACGCCAGCCGCACGTTCTGCCCGCCGCGCCCGATGGCCTGCGCAAGCCGTTCCTCGGCCACCGCGATACCCATGGCGTGGGCCTCCTCGTCGACGACGATCGATTCGACCTCCGCCGGCGCCATGGCGTTGATGACGAACTGCGCGACATTTTCGTCCCACGGAACGATGTCGATGCGCTCACCGGCCAGTTCGTTGGAGACGCTTTGCACGCGCGATCCGCGCATGCCGACGCAGGCACCCACCGGATCGATGCGCCGGTCCTTGGCCTGCACGGCGATCTTCGCGCGCAGCCCCGGATCACGAGCCGCGCCCTTGATCTCGATGAGTCCCTGCGCGATCTCGGGCACCTCGATCTTGAACAGCTCGATGAGATATTCCGGGCGCGTGCGCGACAGCAGCAGCTGCGGCCCGCGCACCTGCGGACCGACTTCAAACAGATAGCCTTTCAAGCGGTCACCGGGACGCACCGGCTCGCGCGGAATCATGTGCTCGCGCGGCACCACCGCCTCCGCGTTGCTGCCCAGGTCGAGGATCGCCGCGCCTCGCTCGATGCGCTTGACGATCCCCGTCAGCAGCTCGCCGACGCGGTCCTTGTAGGCTTCAACGATGCGCGCGCGCTCCGCTTCGCGCAGGCGCTGGAAGATCACCTGCTTCGCCTTCTGCGCGCCGATACGCCCGAAGCCGATGGACTCGAGCGGCTTCTCGATTACATCCCCCGGCACCGCGTCCGGTTTCTCCATCTGCGCCCGCGCCAGCAGGATCTGGTACGCCGGCGACTGGAACTCCGGGTCGTCGTCGGCAACCACGGTCCAGCGCCGGAAGGTCTGGTAGTCGCCGGTCTGGCGGTCGATCGCCACGCGGATATCCCAGTCGGCCCCGTAATATTCTCTCGACGCCGACGCCAAGGCCGCTTCCATGGCCTCGAATATCACTTCGGGCTCGACTTCCTTCTCGTTCGAGACGACCTCGACCATCATCAAGATGCTTTTGTCCATCAGCGAGTCCTCGCAATGTCCACGTCCGGCACCAGCCGCGCCTTGTCGATGTCCGCCCACGGCAGCTGGACATCGCCCTGCGCCGTGCGCAGCCCGACGCAGCGACCGTCCACGTCGAGCAGGGTCCCACGGAAGCGTCGCTGGCCGTCCACCGGCGCCAGCATCTCCACGCGCACCTCGGATCCGCTGAAGCGCTGGAAGTGCGTCCGTTTCACGAGGCGGCGGTCGAGCCCCGGAGAAGAGACTTCCAGGCGGTACGCCCCCCGAATCGGATCTTCCACGTCGAGGACTGCGGCCACTTCGCGCGACACCCGCTCGCAGTCGTCCACATTGATCCCGTCGGGATGGTCGATGTAGATCCGCAGAAAGGCCTCGTGGCCGTGCCGCACGAGCTCCGCATACCACAGCTCGTAACCGAGTGCAGAAATGACGGGCTCGATCAGCTTCTCCAGATCCTCAGCAGTTTTCACGGCACCACACCACCACACCGCCACGTACGCCAACAAAAAAGGCCCCCACGGGGCCTGCTTTTCGACCGCCAAGGCGCTGCCAGACCGCTGCAGCTCGCCTGACGCATCCCATGGCTAAAACATAAAAACAGGCGGCCATTCTAGCGTCTCGCACACGCTGCGGCTACCCGCGTGCGGCGCCGATCGCGATACCGACGTTGTCGATCAGGCGGGCCCTTCCCAATCGCGCCGCAGCGAGGATCCGGAACCGCCGGTCCGCACCGACGGGGAGCTCGAGGTCGGGCCGACGTACCTCCAGATAGTCGGGCGCAAATCCCTCGGCGATGAGCGCGTCTCGTTGCCGCGCGCATACGGCAGGAAAATCCCGCCGGCCAGCCCGCAGCTCGCTTGCCACCGCTTGCAGCGCGGCGTGCAGGCGCGGCGCCCTCCTTCTCTCAGCCGCGGAAAGATACGAATTGCGGGAGCTCAACGCCAGGCCGTCGGCGGCACGCACGACCGGCTCGCCCACGACCCGCACGCCGCTTCCGAGGTCGGCCACCATGCGCTGGACCACCTGCAGCTGCTGCCAGTCCTTCTCTCCGAATACCGCGACGTTCGGGCGCACGAGATTGAAGAGGATGGATACGACGGTGGCAACACCGTCGAAGTGTCCGGGACGCAACGCGCCTTCGAGGGTCTCGGCGACCGTCCCGGTCACGCGAACCCGCGTGGCCGGCGGGTAACCATGCGGATAGATCGCGTCTACGGCCGGCACGAAGACGACGTCGGCACCGGCTTCATGCAGCTTGGCGAGATCCTGTTCGAGCGATCGCGGATAGCTGGCCAGATCCTCGTGCGGGCCGAACTGCAGGGGATTGACGAAGATGCTGACGACGACACGCTCGGCTTCGCGCCGCGCGCGGTTGACGAGCGCCAGATGTCCGGCGTGCAGGTTGCCCATGGTCGGCACGAGCGCCACGCGCGCCGTGCGGATGGCGCCCAGCGCTGCCTTCAGCCCCGCAACATCGTCGACGCGTTGCACCGTCCGCAATCTCGTACGGGATCGAATCAGTGAGACGAACCGAAGCAGTGCTGCGGCGCCGGATAGGTTCCGCTGCGGACGGCGGCCACATAGGCCGACAGCGCCCCGAGGATATCCGCAGCGCCGTCCATGAAATCCTGCACGAAGCGCGCAACGTGCCCCGCGCTGGCCTGCGGGGAGATGTTCAGGATGTCCTGCAGCACGAGGATCTGACCCGAAGTGTCGGGCCCCGCGCCAATGCCGATCACCGGGATCTCCACTTCATCGGTGGTCTCGCGACCCAGCGTTGCGGGAACGCATTCGAGCACCATGAGGTCGGCGCCGGCATCCTGTAGCACGCGCGCATCGCGGCGCATCGCTTCCGCCGCGTCGGGCTCCCTGCCCTGGACCCGGAAGCGCCCCATCTTGTGGATGAGCTGCGGACGCAGGCCGAGGTGCGCACACACCGGAATTCCCCGCGTCGACAGGTATTCCACGATATCGGCCTGATCGCGGCTGCCCTCGAGCTTGACCATCTGCGCGCCACCCTGCTGCATGAGGCGTTGCGACGACGCCAAGGCCCGCTCCTTCGTGGCGTAGGACAGGAACGGAAGGTCAGCGACGAGAAAGGCACGTCGAAGGTGTGGAGCGACGCAGCGGCAGTGGTACACGATGTCGTCGACGCTCACCGCGGTGGTGGTGGGACGACCCTGCATGACCATACCCAGAGAATCGCCCACCAGCACGACATCCACTCCGGCACGCTCCTCCAGGATCGCGAAGCTTGCGTCGTAACAGGTCAGTGCCGCGATCCTCTCGCCGACGGCTCGCATGCGGCGCAGCTCCTGCACCTGGATCGTGGCCGCTGCGGCCGACGGACGCGGATGTTCTGGCTGCGAGGAATCCTGGCTCATGCGCGCTCCACTTGCATCGTCCCGGTGACGCGCGCGGATGGTATCACTCGCGGCATCCGCGGCAGAGCGCTCGTTCCTGACCGCGAAACACCGCACCGCCGAGCTTCGCACTGCATTGCACCGCGGGACATCACGACGGGTGGATCGTGCGCCGATCACCAACACTTGCGATCGCGCAACCATGCCGGTCCTGAGTGGTCCATGTCAGCAGCCCGTGAGATACCCGCCCGAATCAGTGAGCCACCACACCCGAGCGGATACCCGTGAAGGATGCGTCGCTTGCGAGGAATCGAAGAGCTCCCACGGCGGTGAGCCGACGGCCGCCACCGGACGCTCCGCCGCGGCAATACCACGCATCCGCTGCCGAACCTGAACCCACCGTGCGCGCGTCCCGAACGCAGCTGCCCTCGCTGTGGCTTCTGGCTTTCATGATGTCGGTCGGCGCCTTCGGCGATACCGAGTACACGCCGGCGATGCCGGCGATCGCGCAGGCGCTGCACACGCCGTACAACATGGTCCAACTGAGCATGGCGGCCTATCTGGTGTCGCTGTCCGTGAGCCAGCTGTTCTTCGGACCGATTTCCGATCGCTACGGGCGACGGCCCACCATGCTGGCGGGCGCCGTGATCCTCGCGGGCGGCGCGCTGGCATGCGCGTGGAGCAACTCGATCTGGCCACTGATCGGCGGCCGCTTCATCCAGGGTATCGGAGCGTGCGCCGGCGGCGTCATCGCCTCCGCCTGCGTGCGTGATGTCTTCCCGGCGGACGAGCGGCAGGCGATCTACGCCAAGCTCAACGCCGCGTTTGCCGTTGCACCTGCGGTCGGCCCGATGGTGGGGACCTACGTCGCAAGCGCACTGGGGTGGCGCGCGAACTTCCTGGTTCTGACGATCGTCTCTGGCGCGCTGCTGCTGACCACCTGGCGCTGGCTGCCCGAGACGCTGGCGAAGCGCGTCGACCCGTTCAGCCAGCCTACCCGCGTACTCGGCGCAATGCGGCGGGTGGCCGCGACGCCCGGCTTCCTGTTCTTCGCCCTTCTCGGCGGACTCTGCCTCGGAATGGCGTACACCGCGCTGATCGACGCGCCGGATCTGGTGATCAACGTCCTCGGAATGGGCGGCGGTGGGATCGTGGTCATCGCGATCGTCATCCTCGTCGCGGTGGTCATCGGCGACTCGCTGTGTGCGTTCCTCAGTCCGCGCATCAACCCGTGGATCATCGTCGGTGCCGCACTGTTGGTCCTGGTCACCGGCTCGGCCCTGCTGTTCATCGTCGCGGCCCGGATGAACGGTCATATCGACTTCGTGCTGTACCTCGCGCCGATCGCACTGTGCTTCGTCGGCGTCGGGCTGTGCCTGCCGGTGACCACCGCCAAGGCCATGGCACCCTTCGGTGATCGCGCGGGAACGGCCTCGTCGCTGCTCGGATTCGTGCGCATGGGCGTCGCGGCGCTTGCCACGCTGGTGATGAGCGTGATCCATCGCGGATCGGCGTTCGACATGCCGATCATGTTCCTCGGGCTGTCGGTGGCCGGAGCGTTGATGTTCGCGACGTACAGGCTCGCAGGCACCCGACACCGCGGCCACGATGTCGATACGTAGACACCGCATCGCAACGCGCGAACGCGCCACCGGGCACCAAGCGCCAGCCTGGATGGTTCAATCGCTGCACCGCCAGCGCACGACCCGAACCTACGGCGCGCGCGGGGTCCTCGCGTATACCGCATGGATCACATGCGCCATCCGTTCGGTTAGCGTCGGAAGCCCGGCCCTCTCCTCAGGCGTCTTCCTTCGGCGCTGGCGCTCGCAGCCACAGCTGGAGATCATCGCGGTTGCATCCCGCGGCGAGATCGCCCACCACGCCGACACCCGGAATGTCGAGCTTGGGGTCCACTTCCGCCAGCGGCACCAGCACGAACGGGCGTCGGGCGATCTGCGGGTGCGGCAGGGTCAGGCGCGTCGTGGCGCGCTGGACGCCAGCCATGTAGAGGAGATCGAGATCCAGCACCCGTGGTCCCCAGCGCTGCGTACGGGTGCGCCCCGCGGCGTCCTCCATGTCCAGCAGCACGTTGAGCAGTGCCTCAGGGTCAAGCGTCGTCTCGATCGCGCAGGCCGCGTTGCAATAATCCGGCTGCGGCTGCGGTCCGATGGCCTTGCTGCGCCAGTAGCGCGAACGCTTGAGCATGTGGATGTGCGGCGCGGAAGACAGCGTCGCGATCGCTCCCGCGACCTGCTGCGGAGGTTGCCCGAGGTTCGCGCCAAGGCCGATCCATGCACGTATCCAATCGCCTTCCTGCGACGTTTCACTCATCGGCAGCGCTCCCGCCGTCGTCGCGCGGACCGCGCGCACGGCGCCCACCGCGACGCCGCCGGCGGCGCGCCGTCAGCTCGGGCAGGTCCGACGCGTCAGCGGAGTCGCCGCCCGGCGTCGCCGGCATGTTCGCCTGCGCGGCGGTCCACCAGTCCACCAGCGGCTGCAGCTCGGGCTCGCTGGTCGCGGCACGCAGCGCGAGGAAATCGTAGGCCGCACGAAACCGCGGATGCGCCAGCAGGCGCTGGGCACGCACGCCGCGGCGATAGTCGAAGCGCGGCTGCAGCAGCCAGATCTCGCGCATCGGAATGGAAAACCTGCGCGGCAGCGCGGTGTGGTTGACCTGCAGCGCCACGGCCTCGCCAGCCGCCTGAGACAGCGCCGGCAGCGGCGCCGAACCTTCGCTGGCCGCCAGATGGCTCGCGCGGCGTGCGACGACGGGCCACAGCAGCGCCGCATACAGATAAGCGGGCGTGACCGGCTTTGCGTCGACGATGCGCTGCGCGGTGTCCTGCAAGGCGCGTTCGATGAAGGCCTGCCACTGTCGTTCCGAACCCAGCGCCCGCGCGAGCTCCGGAAACAGTACACGCAGCAGCGCGTGCTCGCGCAGGCCCTTCCAGTTCGCCACCGCATCGCGGCTCAGGAACAGCTTGAGCACTTCGTCAAACAAACGAGCCGCCGGGATCTCCGCGAGCAGGGGAGCCAGACGGTCACCTGCTGCAGTCGCCTCGGGGTCGATGTGGAACCCGAGCTTGTCGGCGATGCGCACCGCCCGCAGCATGCGCACGGGGTCCTCGCGGTAGCGCAGCTCCGGATCCCCGATGAGCCGCAGGCGCCGTGCCGCCAAGTCCTCCATGCCGTCGACGAAATCGATGATCGAGAAATCGCCAACGTCGTAGTATAGCGAATTGACGGTGAAATCCCGGCGCAACGCGTCGCTTTCCAGGTTACCGTAGACGTTGTCCGACAGGATGCGACCGGTCTCGTCGCGCTCCTGCGAGTCGGTGATGGCGCCACGGAAGGTCGTCACCTCGATGGTTTCGCCGCCCATGCGCACGTGAGTGATGACGAAACGCCGGCCGATCAGCCGGCTGGACCGGAACAGCTTGCGCACTTCTTCCGGTCGCGCGCTCGTCGAAATGTCGAAGTCCTTCGGAGTCAGCCCGACCAGCAGGTCGCGCACGCCACCGCCCACCAGATAGGCCTCGTATCCAGCGTCGCGCAAGGTGTACAGGACGCGCAGGGCACCCGGCGAGATGTTCTTGCGCGAGACCGTGTGGTCAGCCCGCGGAATCCGTTTCGGCTCGATGATGGGTCTGCTGCCTTTCCGAAAATTTGTCGTCGCGCCAACCCGCGGCGCGGCCGCGCCGCGATGTCGACTCGTGCGCTGCGGCCAACGACCCGACGTAGCTTACGACTGCCGTTCCGCACCTTTGTACGCGGCACATCGCGCGACGCAATGCGCCTGATGCCCGGTTTGTCCGGAGCCACGCGAGCGAGCCCGTGCGCAAAAGCGCCGGTATTGTAGCGCTGAGCTCCGCTTCGTAGGATGCGGGCACATTCCAGCCGATGCCGCCATGCGCCCTATCACGTGCATAGAAGACTTGCGCAGGATCTACCTCAAGCGGGTCCCGAGGATGTTCATCGACTACTGCGAGTCGGGCTCGTGGACGGAGAGCACGCTGCGCCGCAACCTCGACGACCTCGCGCGCATCGAACTGCAGCAGCACGTCATGGCGGGCGTCGACCAGTCCAGCCAGAACAGCACCATGCTCGGGCAGGAAACTTCGCTGCCGCTGGCGCTGGCGCCTGTCGGCCTCACCGGCATGCAGCACGCGGACGGCGAGATGCTGGCGGCACGCGCGGCGACACGCTTCGGCGTGCCCTTCGCGCTGTCGACCATGAGCGTGTGTTCGCTCGAGGACGTGGCGGGCTTCATCAAGCAGCCGTTCTGGTTCCAGCTCTACGTGCTGCGCGATCACGACTTCATCCGCGATCTCATCGACCGTGCCAAGGCCGCCGGATGCTCGGCGCTGATCCTGACGCTGGATCTGCAGGTGATGGGCCAGCGCCACCGTGACATCAAGAACGGGCTCTCGGTCCCGCCCAAGCCGACGCTGCGCAACCTGATCAACCTGAGCATGCATCCAAGATGGTGCCTGCAGATGGCGCGCACGCCGCGCCGCGGCTTCGGCAACATCATGGGGCACGTCAAGGGCGTCGACGACCTCTCCGCCGTGGCGCAGTGGACCGCCAAGCAGTTCGACCGCGCGCTGACCTGGGATGACGTGGAGTGGATCAAGAAACGCTGGGGCGGCAAGCTCGTGATGAAGGGGCTGCTCAGCGCCGACGACGCGCGCCGCGCCGTAGATTGCGGAGCCGACGCGGTGGTCGTCTCCAACCACGGCGGCCGCCAGCTGGACGGAGCACCGTCGTCAATCAGCGTGCTGCCGGAAGTCGTCGACGCGGTGGGGACGCGCTGCGAGGTATGGCTCGACAGCGGCGTGCGATCGGGTCAGGACGTATTCCGGGCCATCGCGCTCGGCGCCCACGGCGTGCTCATCGGCCGCGCCTTCGTTTACGGGCTGGGCGCGTTCGGCGAGCAGGGAGTCACCACGGCGCTGCAGCTGATCAAGCGCGAGCTGGAACTGACGATGACGCTGTGCGGCGTACGCTCGATCGCGGAAATCGGGCCGCAGTCGCTGCACGTTCCAGTGCAGAACGCACTCGGCGGAAGCGGGGCCGGATCACAGCCGTCGTGATCGGCCTCCGGCTTCCCGGCGACTGAGCGCTGCTAGCGCGCTGCGCATCAGCCGTCACGGCTCGGGGAAGCGGTTGCCCCAGCCGCTTTCCGCCTCCCACGCAGCGGCGACGCGCAGCACCGTTGTCTCGTCCAGCGGGCGCCCGATGAACTGCAGGCCGATCGGAAGCCCATCCGCCGAGAGTGCGGCCGGCACGCTGATGGCGGGCTGGCCCGTGACGTCCGCAAACGACGTGAAGCGCACGTAGGTGAAGACCAGCGGCTCCACCGTCCCGTCCGCCCAGGTGACGGACTCCGCGCCCTGCAGGTCCGCGGTCTTCGGTTCGGTCGGCGCGATCAGCACGTCGATGGCGGCGTACATGTCGCGAACGGCCTGGTTGATCAGCTGCCGCACGCGCTGCGCGTGGATGTAGGTCGCGGCCGGCAGCAGCGTACCGGCCTCGAGCAGGCCACGCACTTCCTCGGTATAGAGCTGTGGACTCTCGCGCAGCATGCGCGCGTGGTAGGCCGCGGCCTCCGGCATCACGGTCGCGAACAGCACCGGCACGATCTGCTTAGCGAGAGGGATCTTCACGTCGACCAGGCGCGCGCCGAGCGACGCCAGCCGTTCACAGGCGTGTCGCACGGCCGACTCCACTTCGGGCGCGAGGTGTTCGAAGAAATAATTGGTGGGCACGCCGATCCGCAGTCCGCGGACGCCTTCGTGTAGCTGCGCGGAAAAATCCGGTACCGGTTCGTCGAGCGAAGCGGGATCGCGGGCGTCGTAGCCAGCCATGCCCTGCAGGCACGCCGCCGCATCGGCCACCGTGCGCGTCAACGGCCCGGCGTGGTCCAGGCCCCAGGACAGCGGAGTGATCCCCGCGCGGCTGACGCGCCCGAAGGTGGGCTTCATTCCCACCGTGCCGCACAGCGCCGACGGAATGCGGATGGAGCCGGCGGTATCCGTCCCGGTGGCCATGTACACGCCGCCGGAGGCCACGCTCGCCGCCGACCCGCCGCTGGAGCCGCCCGGCGTGCGGCGTGGATCCCAGGGGTTGCGCGA
>DASVGQ010000065.1:0-6924 GCA_036379455.1 Nevskiaceae bacterium | reverse complement strand
GAGCTCGGCGTAGGTTCCCACCACCCCCGCGAACGCCGGGTGCTCCGCCACCCGCCGCGTCACCGCCTTGCCGTCGATCTGCACCGCCATGTGCAGCGAGTTCAGCCGGTCGATGTACTCCTTGCCTGTACGAGCACCCATCTCAAACCTCCTGGTTCGTTGACGACGCAAATCCCGAACGCGGTTCCGCCAAACCAAGCCGGCCATACCGGGAGCTGCCGGTATGGCCGGTGCGAGTAGCCGTTACGCCGCGAGCGCCAGCGGTTCCACCGGCAGGATGGCGTTGAGCTGCCCGGTGCCGGAGCTGCCGAAGTAGGGCGTGATGATCTCGGCCTTGCCCCGGTAGTCCTCGCCGCCGAGCGCGCCCAGCAGCATCGCGGTGTCGTGCATGAAGCCTTCCCCGTGACACTTGTCCGCGTACTCGGGCAGCATCTTGCAGAACTCCTGCCACTCGCCGTTCTTCCACATGCGGATGACGCGGTGGTCCATTTCCTCGAGGAAGGGGCTCCATACCTTGAACAGATACTGCTCCGCGACGCCGTTCTGCGCGAAGCGGTGCGACAACGAACCGCTGGCGAAGAAGGCGACGGTGCCGTCGTAGGATTCCTCCACGGCGCGGCGCATCGCGGCGCCGAAGCGTGCGGAGTCCTCGAGGCTGTGCACGGTGCACAGCGCGGCGACCGAGACCACCTTGAAGTGGCGGTCGGCGTTCATGTAGCGCATCGGCACCAGCGTGCCGTACTCCAGCGCGAGCGTGGTGTCGTCGTGGTTGAGCACGTTGATACCTGCCGCCTGCCCGGCCTCCGCCATGAGCCGCCCGAGCTCGGGATTGCCGTCGTACTCGTAGGGCATGTTCTTGATGAAGTGCGGCAGTTCGTTGCTGGTGTAGACGCCCTGGAAGTGCGGGGATGAGTTGATGTGATAGCCGGAGTTCACCAGCCAGTGCGTGTCGAACACGACGATGGTGTCCACGCCGAGCTGGCGGCAGCGCCGGCCGATCTCGCGATGGCCGTCGATCGCCGCCTGCCGGCAGCCGTGGTGCGGACCGGGTTTCTCTGACAGATACATGGACGGAACGTGCGTGATCTTCGCCGCCAATGCCAACTTGCCCATTTCGACCTCCTCCGTGAGGCGGGGGCCGGGCGTCCGCGCGGGATCGTTCCATGGCCCCCGATGAGTGGTGTGCGTCTTCCACGGATGGATCGTGGAGACGAACTCGTCCATCGCATGCTGCGATGGCTCACGTCGTCGCGGAATGCATTTTCCCGTCGAAGACTTGCACGTAACGGCGGCGCGGCGAACGTTTGTGCGCGGAACGGCGCGGTTGAACGCCGCCCCCCGTCCGTCCAGTTGCAGCGAAGGAAAATACATGTCGTCGTCGGGAGCGTGCTGCTACCGTGGCGAGGCATCGTGCAGAAAGGGGCCCGGGACCCGGAAAGACTCCTCAGGGCGCTGCCGGATTCTCGCTTCGACGATGCGCCTTGTGGCTCGAGCAGGCAAGGAGGTCGAGAGATGCGTGTGGGAGCTGAACCGCTGGACCGCGTCGACGTGTTCGTGCGCGACCTGCAGGAGCGCATCTGCGCGAAGCTGGAGCAGCTGGACGGCGCGGCGCGCTTCGCGGTCGACGACTGGCGCCGCGAGCCGCCGGGCGACGGTGCCAAGGCCGGACCGGCGGGCGGGCGGGGCAGTACCCGGGTGCTCAAGAACGGCGCGGTGTTCGAGCAGGCCGGCGTCAACTATTCGCGCGTCTCGGGGCACGCGCTGCCGCCGTCCGCTACCGCCAAGCGGCCGCAGCTGGCTGGGGCGAAGTGGGACGCGACGGGTATCTCGCTCGTCATCCATCCGACCAATCCGCACGTGCCGACCAGCCACGCCAATGTGCGCTACTTCTCGGCCGTCACGCCGGGCGGGGAGACCCTCTGGTGGATCGGCGGCGGCTTCGACCTCACGCCCTTCTATCCGGTGGACGAGGACTGCCGCCACTGGCACGCGGTGGCGCGCGGGGTGTGCGAACCCTTCGGCGACGACGTCTACGCGCGCTACAAGAAATGGTGCGACGACTACTTCTACCTCAAGCACCGCCACGAGATGCGCGGCGTCGGCGGGCTGTTCTTCGACGATTTGAACGAGTGGGGCTTCGACCGCTGCTTCGCGTTCCTGCGGGCGGTCGGCAACGGTTTTCTCGAGGCCTACCTGCCGATCGTGGAGCGTCGCAAGGACACGCCCTACGGCGAGCGCGAGCGCGAGTTCCAGCTCTACCGACGCGGACGCTACGTGGAGTTCAACCTGGTCTACGACCGCGGCACGTTGTTCGGGCTGCAGTCCGGCGGGCGCGCGGAGTCCATCCTCATGTCGCTGCCGCCGCGCCTGCGCTACGAGTACGGCTACGTCCCGGAGGTCGGTACGCCCGAAGCGCGGCTTGCCGACTACCTCGTGCCGCGCAACTGGACGTAGCGCAAGAGGACGCCGGGTCAGCGTGTTTGTGCGCGGCCGCCCGGTGCGCCGCCGCCAGGCACGCGCGTCTCGTTGACGGCTTCGGCATGGGCGCGCTCATCGGGTGTCGGTGTTCGCCTCCCGCCGCGATCTGCGTCCACCGCGGGCCGCGAGCCAGGTGGAACGTTCTGCGGATCACTCGACCGGCGCGGCCGCGGCCTCGCGTCGGCGGAACGCGCGCGGTGAGGCCGATGTTTCGCGCGTGAAGAAACGCGTGAAGTACGCCGGGTCGGAGAAGCCGAGGTAGTCGGAGATGACGGACACCGGGCGCGCCGTGTAGATGAGTTCCCGCCGCGCCTCGAGCATCAGGCGTTCGTGGATCAGCCGCAGCGCCGACTTGCCCGCCAGGGACTGGGTGATGGCATTGAGATGCGCCGCCGTCACGCCGATCTGCCCCGCGTACCAGCTCACGCGGTGGTGCTCCCGGTAGTACTTCTCGATGAGCTGGGCGTATCGCCCCAGATGGCGGCTGCCCGGGTCCGGCTTGCTGCTCGCCGTGGCGCCGAGATGATAGCGGCGGTGAATCCATACGAGGATGATGCCGAGCGTGGCCTCGAGCAGCGGGCTGCGGCTCGGGCTGTAGACGCTGTGGTATTCCTCGTCCAGGTGGTGCAGGCAGGACAGCGCGTAGTGGTCCTGCCGCCCGCCCCACGGCTTCACGACCACCGGATCGGTGAGCTGGTGGAGCGTCAGGCCGAAACGCGTGCAGACCTGCTGCAGCAGGCCGTTCGTCAGCGTCAGGATGTAGCCGATCGTCTCCGGCCGGAACGCGAACTCGTGCACGGCGAGCTGCGGGATGAGGATGACGCTGCCTTCCTCCGCTGGCTCCTGCCGGCCGTCCAGGGTGGCGACCAGCCCGCCAACTTCCACGAACAGGATCTGGAACAGGCCGACGTGCTTGTGCGGCTGCACGTGCCATTTGTGCAACTGCTTCTGTGCGCCGATGGTTTCGCAAAACAGCGGGTCGGCCACCGTCCAGGTGTTGCCGTAGCCGTAGAGCTTGTAGATGGGTACGGTCGAGTGGTCGTGCTCCGGCGGCGCCGGAATCAGGTGGGTCACGACGGTCTCCTCCATCGCCTTCCCCGATATGTACAGTTTGCCAGGCGAAAATTCCATTCATCAAGTCAACGCCCGCCGGCATGATGGGTTATCGATGAACGGCATCTCCAGACGGATGCCGGCGCCAGGCCTTGGAGGATTCATCATGGACACGAACGTCACTTCCCTGCGGCACGCCATTCCCGGCACCACCATCTTCGACGGCAGCCTCGCGCGTCGCGGCTATGCCTTGAACCGCATGTGCTTCAGCTTCAACTCGGCCGACAACCGCGAGGCCTTCCGGGAGGACGAGGAGGGCTACATGGCGCAGTACGGCCTCACGGACGAGCAGAAGGCCGCGGTGCGCAGCCGCAACGTGCTGCAGATGATTGCCGCCGGTGGACACATCTACTACCTCGCCAAGCTCGCGGGCATCTTCGGCCTGGACGTCCAGGACCTCGGCGCGCAGGAAACCGGTGTGACCAAGGAGCAGTTCCAGGCGAAGCTTGCCGCGGCCGGGGCCTGACGATGGCGCACATCGTCGGCAGCGTCTGCACCTCGCACGTGGCGGCGATCGACCGCGCGCTGGACGCCGCGCCGGTAACGGAAGTGCATTCGAACTACCACGTGCTGATCTCGAACACCGCGACGGGCCTGCAGGCCCTGCGACCGGCAGCCCAGTGGGCGTTGCCGAGGGCGGCGTGAACGACATGTCGCGCGCAGGTGCGGTTGGGTGCGGCGAGCGGTATCGCAAAAGCTCGTCTGTCGCAGGTGCCCTGACCGACCGGTGTTTCGTGGCGGTGCTTTTCTCTTGATGGAGGTGTGTCATGCCTGAAACAACGGATGCAACGGTGTTCCCCGCGTGGTTTGCCGACGGCTGCGAGGAATCGGTTGAACGCGCGCTGGCGCTGGCGCAAGTCAATGCAACGGCTTTCCGGGACTTCGGGTCCTGCTCGCTGGAGGCGGTACAAGCCTTCGGCGACGCCTGCGTGGCCTCGTTTCACGTATCGAGCGCCCCGCGCGGCCCGGCGCAGCTGATGGAGCAGCTCGGTGCGGCTGGTCGTGAAGCCGCGCGGCAGGCCGCCCGTTACGTTGAAAGGCTGCATGAGATCGCGCGCGAGACAGGCAAGGGTTACGCCGGCGTGCTGCGCGGAGCCGCTGGCTCGGGGCGCGGCGCCACGGGTTGACGATGCGGGCTGCAAGGGCGTGACGGTCGGCGTGACTCTCCCGAGCGGTCGACGGGCGGCGACGAGGATGGCCCCGGAGCGCGACCGTGATCGACGCGTGGCGCGCCGTGCTGTGTGAAGCGACGCCGGCGATCCGCGGCGGCGCTGGCGATCCACGGCGAGATGCGGGCTGCCACGTTCGCGGTGTCTTGAGCCCGCAGCCGCCGGCGCTCGTGGTGGACGAGATCGGCGTCGCGCGGCGCCCGCGCACCAGCGTGCGCGGCCGGCGGTTGCCCGGCGACCGTGGAGAAGGGAATGGCTGGGCGCAGGTTCTACCGGACGCGCTTCATCGTCGAGGTGTTGAGCGAGGGCCGCTATACCCCGGCGAGCGTGGAGCAGATCAGCGATGACGCGGCGGACTTCAACTGCGTGGCGGGGCTGGCGCTGGACGGCGAAGTCGAGCTGAACGCCGAGGAAGTCGTCGCGGCGCTCGGGCGCATGGGCGCGGATCCCGACTTCTTTTCGTTGTAGGGCCGACTACGACACACCGGGCCTGTTGCGCGCGACGCAGGGATTTGACGGCCATGCAGGCGCTCGGCGTGCGTTGGTCATTTTCTCGCCATCGCGGCGATCCGTCGCGGCCGCGCGGGCGCGATGGATCGCTCCACATGCTTGTGCACAGCTTGCTCCACCGGCCTGTGGATTGCCGCGCTTTTGGCCTACACGAAGCCGTGGGGCGTTTCTGCGAGGATGCTGTAGTTGAAGTCGCTCACCGACAGCTTCTGCAGCGGGCCGTCGTCGGGGAAGCGGCTGGCCCAGACGAAGTAGCGCCACGAACCGAGCATCACGGATGGCCAGCGCTTGAGCGCTTCGTCCACGACGGCCTTCGCGTCGTCGATGCCTGCAGCGTCTGGCAGGGCGTCGGAAACGGCCAGCGTCAGTTCGTCGCGGAAGGTGTCCTCGGCGACGAGGACGCCGCTGGCAGTACGCACCGCGAGGATCGCCGCCGAGAGCTGCTGGAGCTGGTCGATGGGAAGGGCGCGCTCGGCCTTCTTCGCGCGGCGCTTGGCGCGCTCCAGCATGTTCACGATCACCACGCCGGTGCGGGACAGCGGGATCACGTCCTCGATCGAGCCTTGAGCTCCCTCACCCTTGTCTGCCATGCCAATCCCCCGTGTGTCGGTGGGCCAATCCTGCCACGGTCATGGCGGCAGACGAGGTCATCGAGCGGGCTTTCGTCAAGGCGCGGCCACCGACGCTCCCAGCGTGGGCCGCGTGCCCGTGGTCGCGTGGCCGTGCGACAGGGACTTGTTCGCTCGCGATTCCACGCGCGGCGGGACTTCTTGAGGGACCGCTTGAACTTGCGCGATGAAAGGCTGATCCAACGCGGTGCATTGAACCCGACGCAGGAACGAACATGCAGATGAGCAGTCCACCCGCGGCGCTGAAGCAGCGCGCCGGTCGTTTCACGATCCAGTCCCTGCGGCAGCTCGTGTGGCGCATGCTCGTCGAGCAGCATCTGCGCTGGGCGACGGTCGTCTACGAGGGCAGCGCGGGGCACAGCTCGATCGTCGGGATCCACCTGCCGCCGGGCGCGGATGGGGCCAGCGAGGAAGAGGCGCTCGACCGACCCTGTGAGGAAGGCGGCCAGCGCCTGCGGGAGATCCTCAGCGCGCTGGCGCTCATGTTGCTGGATCGGCTCATCCCCGGATGGACGGCCGGCAACGGTGGGCTCGGAAGCCTGAGGTTCAAGCGCGCGGCGGCCGATCTGCGCTGCCAGCTCTGGTACGCCCCATGGGACGCAAGTCCGGTGCATCTCGATCTTGCGATCGAATGAGCATTCGACGGGTGTGAGCCCGGCTCCTGGGGCTTCTCCGGAGCGCCGTGGGCCGTCGGCTCATTGACGGAAGGCAACTCCCGGCGCGCCGCGCGGTCCATGCAGCGGGTGGTGACGAGAACGAGGAGGAGCGCCCATGTGGAGAGATCACGCATCCGGCCGGTGGCTCGGCGCCGCGCTGTCGGCGGGCCTGCTTGCCGTTATTGCGCCGCTCACCGCGGCGGCTGCGCCCGCGCCCGCGCCGATCAAGGTGGGTTTCATCGACGCGCTGTCCGGACCGAACGCGGCGCTCGGCCTGCCGCAGCAGCGCGGCCTTGAGGTGGGGCATGCGCAGTGGCCGGAGATCGACGGCCACAAGGTCATCGTCATCACCGAGGACGACGGTTCCGA
>DASVGQ010000064.1:0-33624 GCA_036379455.1 Nevskiaceae bacterium | reverse complement strand
TCATCAAGCTCGACAACCTGGCGGAATCCAAGGTGGCGATGGTCTACGGGCAGATGAACGAGCCGCCGGGCAATCGTCTGCGCGTCGCGCTGTCCGGCTTGACGATGGCGGAATACTTCCGCGATGAGGGCCGGGACGTCCTCTTGTTCATCGACAACATCTACCGCTACACGCTGGCCGGAACGGAAGTGTCCGCTCTGCTGGGGCGCATGCCGTCCGCGGTGGGTTACCAGCCGACGCTCGCCGAGGAGATGGGCAAGCTCCAGGAACGCATCACCTCGACGCGCGAAGGGTCGATCACGTCCGTGCAGGCCGTCTACGTGCCGGCCGACGATCTCACCGATCCGTCTCCGGCCACGACCTTCGCGCATCTGGATTCGACCGTGACGCTGTCGCGCGAGATCGCGTCGCTGGGCATCTATCCAGCGGTGGATCCGCTCGACTCGACCAGCCGGCAGCTCGATCCGAACGTCGTCGGCGACGAGCACTACCAGACGGCGCGCGACGTGCAGGGCGTGTTGCAGCGTTACAAGGAGCTCAAGGACATCATCGCCATTCTCGGCATGGACGAGCTGTCGGAAGAAGACAAGCTGACGGTGTCACGCGCACGCAAGATCCAGCGTTTCCTGTCGCAACCCTTCCACGTGGCCGAAGTGTTCACGGGCTCTCCGGGCAAGTACGTCTCGCTCAAGGACACGATCCGTGGCTTTCGCGGCATCGTGGATGGCCAGTACGACGAGCTTCCGGAACAGGCCTTCTACATGGTGGGCGGTATCGAGGAAGCCGTCGAGAAGGCGAAGTCGCTCTGATGTTTCAGTCCGTCGCGCGGCGACTTCTGGCGGCACGACACGGATTGTGAACGCGAGGTAGACATGGCATCGATCGGCGTCGAGATCGTCAGTGCCGAAGGGCAGATCCACCACGGCGAGGCCGCCATGGTGTTCGCACCGGCGCAGGAAGGCGAGGTCGGGATTGCTCCGCGCCACGCGCCGCTGCTGACGCGCCTGAAGCCAGGCGAGGTGCGCGTCAAGACGACCAACGGCGATGAACTCCACTTCTTCGTCGGCGGAGGCATCCTCGAGGTGCAGCCAAACCTCGTGACGGTGCTGGCGGATACCGCGCTGCGGGCGCGCGACGCCGACGAAGCCGCCGCCCAGGAGGCGCGTCGTGCGGCAGAGGAGAATCTGGCGCGCGCACACGGGGATATTGACCTCGCGCGCGCGCAGGCCGAGCTGGCGCAGGCCGCCGCGCTCGTCCAGTTCATCAAGAAGCTCAAGGATCGGCGCGTCTAGGTGGCCGCTGCAGGTCGGCGCAAGGTATCGGCATCTGTCGCCCGAGCGCCACACGGCGCGATCCAGATCCATGCGGTGATTCTCGCTGCCGGACAGGGTACGCGAATGCGCTCCGCGATCCCGAAGGTCCTGCACGAGGTGGCGGGCCGTCCCATGCTGGGCAGGGTGCTGGACGCCGCGTTCCAGGCAGGCGTAAGCGCTGCGCACGTGGTCGTGGGGCATCAGGCCGCGGTGGTGGAGCGGTGGATCTCGCAGGATGCGCATGCCGGCGGCCCGGTGGACACGGCGCGTCAGACCGAACAGCTCGGGACCGCGCATGCGCTGCGCGTGGGCTTGGCACAGGTTCCGGGGGACGCCCTGGTGGTCGTGCTCTACGGCGACGTGCCGCTGGTGGCTCCAGAGCTGATTCGAGCGTTGACCGTTGCTCCGGGCGATGGCTTGGCGCTGGTCGTCGCGCATCCAGCGGATGCGACGGGCTATGGCCGCATCGTGCGCGACGCGGCCGGCCGGATCCGCGCGGTGGTCGAGGAGCGCGACGCGACGAGCGCGCAGCGTGCGCTGAAGGAGGTCAATACCGGGCTGATGGCCGCACGGCGAGCGCTGTTCGACGCGTGGCTGAAACGGGTCGGCAACGACAACGCGAAAGGCGAGTACTACCTGACGGACGTCGTCGCGATGGCGGCGGCGGACGGTTGCGGTGTCACCAGCGTCGAAGCGGGCTCGGCGGAGCGCGTGGCCGGCGTCAATGATGCAATCCAGCTGGCGGCCGCCGAGCGCTGCTTCCAGCGCGCGCAGGCACGGAGGCTGATGTCCGCGGGTCTGCAGCTGGCCGATCCGGAGCGCTTCGACCTGCGGGGAGATCTCTCCTTCGGCAAGGACGTCCGCATAGACGTTGGATGCGTGCTGGAAGGAGCTGTCGAGCTGGGTGATGGTGTGGTCGTCGGTCCGTATTCCGTGCTGCGTGACGTCAAGATTGAACGATGCGCGCACGTCGCGTCGCACAGCGTGCTGGATCACGCCACGGTAGGCGCCGACTGTCGGGTAGGGCCGTTTGCGCGGCTGCGTCCGGGGGCGGATCTGGCGGCCGGCGCGCACGTCGGCAATTTCGTGGAAGTGAAGAACGCGCGGATCGGCGAAGGCTCGAAGGCCAATCACCTCGCGTATGTCGGGGATGCCGACGTCGGCGCGCGCGTGAACCTCAGTGCGGGCGTGATCACCTGCAACTACGATGGCGCCAACAAGTACCGGACGACGATTGGCGACGACGCCTTCGTCGGCAGCGACAGCCAGCTCGTGGCGCCGGTTACCGTGGGTTCCGACGCGTTCATCGCCGCCGGGAGCACGATCGCGCATGACGTCCCGGCGGGCGGCCTGACGGTCTGTCGCGCGCGTGAGCAGAAGAGCTACCCCGACTGGGAGCGGCCGCGGAAGCGGAAATGAGGGTCTGGCGCAGCCGCGTCGCTCTCACCTGCGTCGAGGCGTCGGCGATCGCCGCGCTCCCGAGACTCGTCGCATGACCGCGTCATACGATCTTCAACGATTTGCGCCGAGGTGGATCGGGCGATGTGCGGAATTGTAGGTGCGGTAGCGGACCACGCGGTGGCCGCAGTACTGCTCGACGGGCTTCAACGGCTCGAATACCGGGGTTATGACTCGGCCGGCATCGCCACGCTCGATGACGGAGGCCTTCACGTGCGGCGCACCACCGGCAAAGTGGCGCGGCTGGCACAGCTCGTGGCCGAGCGCCCGTGCCCGGGACGCGTCGGTATCGCGCACTCGCGCTGGGCGACGCACGGCGGCGTCAGTGAAGCCAACGCGCATCCGCACGTTTCTCCCTCACTCGACGCGCCGCGCGTGGCGGTCGTGCACAACGGGATCGTCGAGAATTACGCGGAGCTGCGCGACGAGCTCACGGCACGCGGCTACCGGTTCGTGTCGGAGACCGACACCGAGGTCATCGCCCACCTGATCCACGCGCAGCTCGTGCAGGGGGCGGAGCTGGCGGAGGCCGTACGCAGGGCCATGCGCAGGCTCAAGGGCGCCTACGCGATCGTGGTCGTCGACGCCGCGACGCCTGAGCGCCTGGTCGCGGCCCGTGTCGCAAGCCCGCTGGTGGTGGGCATCGGCGAGCACGGCCGCTACGTTGCGTCGGACGTTCAGGCGCTCCTGCCGCAGACGCAGCGTTTCGCCTTCCTCGAGGAGGGTGACGTCGTGGAGCTGGGCCTCGCGTCCTTCAAGGTGACGGACCTCGATGGTCGCCCGGTGCAGCGCGAGCAGAAGACCACGACGCTGGCGGCGGAGCGCGTGGAACGGGGCTCGTATCGCCACTACATGCTCAAGGAGATCTGCGAGCAGCCGCGCGCCGTAGCGGATACGCTCGCCGAGCGCGTGACCGCGGATCACGTGTTGCCCGCGGCCTTCGGCGTACACGCCGAGGCACTGCTGCCGCGCGTGCGTGGCGTGCACATCGTGGCCTGCGGCACGAGCTTTCACGCCGGCCTCGTCGCTCGTTACTACCTCGAGCAGTGGGCGCGAATTCCGTGCACGGTGGAGGTGGCCAGCGAGTACCGCTACCGGAATCCGGTGGTACCACCCGATACGCTGTTCCTCGCCATATCGCAATCGGGCGAGACGGCGGACACGCTGGCCGCCATGCGCGCCGCCCGCGAGCTCGGCTATCTGGCGACCGCTGCCATCTGCAACGTCGCGGAGTCATCGTTGGTGCGGGAAGCGGACCTCCAGCTCATGACGCGCGCGGGGCCGGAGATCGGCGTCGCCAGCACCAAGGCTTTCACCACGCAGCTGGTGGGACTGGCACTGATGGGACTTGCGCTGGCCCAGATCCAGCGACGCATCGACCCGCGGCTCGTGGCGCTCGGCGTGCGCCAGCTGCGCCGACTGCCGCAGATGTTGTCTCGTGTGCTGGGCCTCGAGCCCGCGGTCCGCCGGTGGGCCGAGCAGTTCGCGATGCGGCGACACGCGCTGTTTCTCGGCCGCGGCGCGAGCTATCCGGTGGCACTGGAAGGCGCGCTCAAGCTGAAGGAGGTCTCCTACATCCACGCCGAGGCTTATCCGGCCGGCGAGCTCAAGCACGGCCCGCTGGCGCTGGTGGACGGCGACATGCCGGTGGTGGCGGTGGCGCCGAGCGACGCTCTCCTCGACAAGCTGCGCTCCAATGTCGAGGAAGTGCGGGCGCGGGACGGCAAGCTTTATGTGCTGGCGGATCCGCGCACCGGTTTCGCCAGCGGCCCGGGGCTGGAGGTCATGACGATGCCCGAACAGATCGAGCCCATGCAGGCGCCCGTGCTTTATACCTTGCCGCTGCAGCTGCTTGCGTATCACGTCGCCGTGCTGCGCGGCACGGACGTCGATCAGCCGCGCAACCTCGCCAAGTCCGTGACGGTCGAGTGAAGCATTGCGACACCGTCCGGGGCGCGGCGAGCGCTCGTCAGGTGGCTGGAGCGTACTGCGGCGCCGGATAGGCGGCGCGCATTGCGACGGGCGGCTCGAAGACGTGCCAGCCGCCGATCGGCTGGGCCAGCCGATCGGCGATGGCCCACAGTGCCGCTGGATGGGTACCGAAACCAAAGTGGCTGCTGTAGATCTCGATGTTCTCGGTGAGACGCTCGTGCGGATTGAGGCAGCCTTCCCAGGGAACGACGCCATCCCAGCGGCTGTAGACCGAGGTGGTGGGCACGGCAGATGCTTCCGCCGCTGGCACGCGAGTGCCGCATGGCGGTGACGCGGGGTCATCCAGAGGCTCGACGACGGCGTCCGGCGCCTCGCCGCAGAGGGTACACAGCGGGCTGCCGAGCGTGATGACCTGCCGGACGGCCTCGGGTGTCCGCAGGGCCTGGCGGCGGGCGAACAGGCCGCCAAGGCTCCAGCCGATGATGCTCATCGCGCGACCATGCCGCTGGGTAATTTCGTCCACGCGACGGGCCATGCCGGTGACGACCTGGGCGCTCGTACCCCGGTTGGCACCGAGATCCCAACCGTAGGCCTGGTAGCCATGCTGCTCGAGAAAGCCGCGCAGCAGGGTGGTCCAGGTGTCGTCGGTGCACAGGCCCGGGATCACCATCACGGGGTGACCGTCTCCCGCGGGAGCGCTCACCAGCAGCGGCCAGCTGCAGGAAAGGCTCGTGAAGTCGGCCCATGAGCGCCCGAAGTCCGCGGCCCAAGTCCATCCGTTGGACAACAGCGGAGGCATCGCCGCAGCCGCGTCGAACAGGTTCCAGCCGTGTGGGGCTGGCCAGGAAGCCGTGCCGCGCCATCGAACCGCTTCTGCCGTTGCTGCCATGTCTGGACTCCCCTTCCGTTTGCAGGTGTTCCGGGACCCTGCTTGTTCAGTCGAGCTCCCCGGTGAGCCCGACCGTGTCCATGGCCGACCAATCGGCGCGCGCGTGGTGCGCGAGCATCAACAGGTCGTGAAAGCTTCCGTTCTCGTCGCGGAGCTGGTCGCGCAGGAGCGCCTCGGCGCTGAAGCCGAGGTTGCGGAACATGCGGATCACCGGCTCCTGTTCAGCGGCGATTTCCACGACCACCTTCAGCACCCCCTCGTGCAGGGACTCGACGAGCGCATGGCGTGCAAGATCGGTTCCGGTTCCGCTGCGCCGATGGCCGGACGCCACCGCCAGCCGCAGGATGCCGACGTGACGAGAGTGCGCCGGCAGGCGGCGCAGCGACGCGTAGCCGATGATGCGGTCATCCGCGGTTGCGATCCAACGCAGCGGGTGGTCTCTGACCCCCGGCGACTCGGGCGCGGCGCAGACGCTTGGATCGTCGCCAAGAAAGGTGCGGTCCCGGGCGTCCAGCGCGGCGGCAAAGGCCCGCAGCGCCACGTCATCTGCCGGCGTGGCCGAACGCAGCTTCACGCGCCGATACCGCAGCTGCGCGCGGTCAGGCGTTCGAGGATCGCCGGCATGCTCGTGCGCGCGGCGCCGCGGCCCGCAATGAGACCGATATGGCCGCGCTCCAGGCGCAGCAGTTCGACGTCTCGTGAGCCCGTGAGCCCCGCGATGGGTGCCGCCGCCGCCTCCGGCGTGATGCGGTCGCGCGTGCCGAGCACCGCGAGCAGCGGGGTGCGGATATCGGACAGATGGATGGAGCGGCCGCGCGCCGTCAATCGATCGGTCATCAAGCCGTTGTCACGGAAGAGCATGCGGATGGTCTGGCGCATCGCGGCGCCGGGGAATGGGATATGGTCCACGGCCCAGCGCCCGATGGCCTGATAGGCCACGGCGTCGGGCCCCGCCCAGAGCTTCTGCCACAGGCCAGCGTAGTCGCCGCCGTCCCCGCGCGGAGCGGGTGACTCGAAGCCGCAGGCGATGACTTCCGGGGGTACGTTGCCGTCCGGCCCCAGCAATGCATCCGGATCGAGATCCACTGCGCCGAACAGCTCCGACATCGGCCCCAGCAGACGAAAGTCGACCGGGCAGGCCATGAGCACCAGGTGATTCACCGGCGTGTCTGGCCGGTCCGCAGCGTGCAGCAGCGCGAGCACGCCCCCGAAGCAATAGCCCAGGAGGTTGATCCGCGCGCTGCCGCTGTCGCGCCGTACCGCATCGACCAGCTCCGGAATCATTCGACACGCGTAGTGGTCGAGATCGTGATCGGCTTCGCTCGATGTGGGCACGCCCCAGTCCACCATGTAGACGTCGATGCCCGCCGCGACGAGCCGCTCGATGAAGCTGTCGCCGGGCACGAGATCGAGAATGTAGCTGCGCGAGATGAGGCTGAAGACGATCAGCAGCGGGAACGGATAGCGGAGCCGGTTGCTGCGGTAATGCCACAGCTCGGCCGGACCTTCACGCCAGATCGTGTTTTTCGGTGAGAGTCCCACGCCTCCCTCGCGGACGGGAGGGTCCGCGGGAAGCAGGATGTGGTTGCGTTGCCGCAACCGTCTACGTTCGATTTCCCTTTCCGCGCGTGCGAGCGCGTCGTGTCGATCCCGTGCCCGTGGCACTGGCACCTTCCTCCGAGGAAGTGGCGTTTTTCTTGCGACGAGTGCGCGGATGGTCGTGCACGGGCTGCTCGCGTCGGGCAGGCAGCTGCTCGCGCAGCGTCGCGATCTCTTCTTCCAGCGTCTTCACCTGGACATGCAGCGCCTCCACCTCGTCGGCGCTTGGTAGCTGCAGATGTTCGCGCAGCCGTTCGGTTACCTGGCTGCGGCCGGCCTGGACGGCGGCCTGCACCTGCGCGAGCAGCGCGCCCCCACGCGGGGGACGACGTCCGTCCGGCGACGGGTGCAGGTGGGAGGCCAGGATTTCGCCCACGATGCTGCCGATCAGCCCGATCGATGGCGCCTTCAACGGCGTTCGCCGGACGCGCTCAGACGCGATCTGCCGACCGCGGACCCGCTGTGACCGTGTGCTGCCTTCGACACCTGCAGCCCCCTGCATCAGGATTGGCGGGCTCGTGCTTGTGAAGTGCCTGGAGAACGCGAGCCGCACGGACTTTGTAACAGCGCGGCCGGCGCTGTCAACGCATACGGCGACGGTGAGCCGGACACGGACGTGTCCCCGGGGGGCGCGACGCGGTCGCGGTGCTTCTGGTTCGAACGGCGTCGCGTGACCCGCCGGGAACCGCGGGTGTGGCACGCTATGCTTTCGCATTCGTGGATGGTCAGGAGATCGTCGGACAGATGCACGAGCACGAAGCGACGGCGCGTGGAACGGCTGGTGCCGCCGGGCCGGAGTGGCCCGCGCTGGCCGGCGGAGCGGTGCTCACCAGCCGCGAGGCCGTTGCGCGCTATGAGACCCCCGAGCGCGGGCCGCGGGGCTGGACGCCGGCCGTGCTTGTCCCTGACACGGAAGCCGAGGTAGCCGAAATCCTGCGGTTCTGCGGCCGCGAGCGACGCCCGCTGGTCATCAGCGCCGGGCGCACGGGACTGGTGGAGGCCCAGCGACCCGAAGGCGAAGCCGTGCTGTCTCTCGAGCGCCTGGCGCGACCGCTGGCCTTCCGGACCGGCGATGGCGAGGGCGTGGATCTCGCCGGGCGCACGACGGCCGAGTCGGCCGCGGCGCTGCTGGCCTGGTGGCAGGACGCCGGACGGCCGGATCTCGAGGGTTCGAGCCTCACGGTGCAGGCCGGCATGGCGGTCGACGCGGCCAACGAGATCGTCGCCGGCGTGGGCCTGCGCTGGCCGATCGAACTTGGCTCCAGCAGCGCTGCCAGCGTTGGTGGCTGCGTCGCCAACGGCTCGGCCGGCGCCAACGCCATCCGCTGCGGAACCGCTGCGCACCTCTGCGCACAGGCCAGCGGGTTCTGGGCGGACGGCTCCGCGGCAGGGCCCTTCGCCGGGCCCCGATGGCAGACCGTGGACCCCTTGCGCCTCGCGATCGACGCGACGCGCGTCGACCCGGCCCTCGGCCTGATCGGCAGCCAGGGCGCGTTCGGGGTCATTACCCGGGCGAGCCTGAGGCTGTGGAAACTCCCGGCCGCGCGCGAGGGCGTCCTGCTGCCGATGCCGGACATGCCGACGGCGATGCGGCTGCTCGAGGCGGCGCAGGCCGCGTTCCCGGGAACCGTGGAAGAGTACGAGTTCATCGGCCGGCCGGCGCTGGAGTGCGTCCTGGATTTTCTCGGCGACGCCGGCCGACTGCCGTTTCCGCGGGACCGGCTGCGGCCGTGGTGCGTGTTCCTGCAGGTGGATGGAAACGCGACAGAGGAGCTGGTCGAGCGGCTCTACGGCTTCCTGAGCGAAGCGGGCATCCCGGATGTCGACATCGGCTATGCCCCACTGCCGACGCTCAAGCGGATCCGCCACTCCATCACGGAGTCGAGCAACGTGCGGATGCGGGCGCGCGGCGGCGGGCGGCTCAGCTTCGACACCGCGGTGCCCCGCGCGCGCTTCGGCGACTATCTGGATACGCTCGCGGCACGCCTCGCGCGGGATTTCCCGGGCGTCGAGCTGCTCGCCTTCGGGCACGCGGGAGTGGGCGGCGCGCATTTGCACGTGCTGGGCACGCAGGAAAGACCGGTGGCGCAGGTCAAGGATGCGCTCGTGGCCTGCGTGCTTGAGGTCACGGCGGCGTACGGAGGGACCTACTCGGCCGAGCACGGCGTGGGTCCCAAGTGGGCGGATGAATTCCGCCGCCGGACTCCGACGGAACACTTCGCGCGGCTAGTGGCGGAGAAGCGGCGGCACGACCCGGCGGGCATCCTCAACCCGCGCAGCTTTGGCCTGGTGCAAGCGCGCGGCGCATGACGACCGACACAGCGTGCCCTGCTCCCGGGTGCCGCGCGTGAGCGCATGCGGGCAGCGGTGACACCCGCGACCACGAACAATCTTCTGCGCGTCGGGCTTGGCGTGCTGGTGACGGTCGTCGTCCTGCTGATCGCGGCGGTGATCTTCGTCGCCGTGTTCTTTGACGCAAACCACTATCGCGACGAGATCGTCGCGCGCCTCGAACAGCAGACTGGCCGACCAGTGACGCTGGACGAGATCCATCTCAGCCTGTTCCCGACGCTCGGATTGACGTTGAGAAATGCCAGCCTCGGCAACCTCAGGGGGTTCGAAGGCGCGCCGTTGGTGCGCGTCGGCGAGGCAGACGTCGGCGTGCGCCTGGCGCCGTTGCTGTTCGAGCACCGCCTGGCGGTCGAGGCCGTGTCGCTGTCCGGCGTCGACGTGGCGCTGCAGCGCAACGCGCGCGGCGTGGGGAACTGGGCGGGGCTGGTGGCACACCAGGCCAGGCGGGTCCCGGAGGCCGGGGGCGGGGAAAAGGGTGCGGCGTCGACGGACATGGTACAGACCCTCGCGCTGGACTCGGTGAGCATCGCCGGCGGTTCGGTGCGCTACATCGATCGGCGCAGCGGACGAGAGCTGAGCCTCGACGATCTCGACTTCCGCATGGGCGCCATCGCTTCGAACCGGCCGAGCACTTTCTCGGCGACGTTCCGCGCTGCCAGCGACCGGCCGGCCGTGACCACGCAGGCGACGCTCGCCGGCCGCGTGACGGTCGACCTGAAGCAGGAACGCTATGCCGTGCAGGGCCTGTCGCTGCGCGTCGAGGCGCGCGGCCGGACGCTTCCCGCAGGGGCGCAGGATGTGCGCCTGAACGGAGACCTCGCTTACGACGGGCGCGACGACCGGCTGCAGCTCGCCGGCATCACGCTGGAGTGGGCCGGTACGCGCTGGCGCCTGAGCGGTGCGGTCACGCACCTGCGACGGCCCGACGCGCGCTTCAGCGGACCGCTGCGCCTCGACCCGTTCAAGCCGCGCGAGCTGCTGGCGACCCTGGGCGTGAGCGCGTACCGCCCGCGCGGTTCCAGGGTTCTCGATCGGGCCGGTCTGGAAGGCGAGCTCCAGGCGACGCGCCGATCCGTGGGCCTGAAGGACGCGCGCATCACCGTGGACGGGACGACGCTTCGCGGCGACGCGGCGGTGGAGTTCATGCCCGCCGGGCGCGCGTACCGCTTCGACCTGCAGGGGGACGATCTCGACGCGGATGACTACCTGCCGGCCCCGGCGGCGGCTCGACCCGGTTCGGTGGCGGCGCGCGAAGCGACCGACAGCAAGAGCGCTGCAGCCGATGCGCTGCCCTTCACGGCGCTCGAGCATCTCGACGCGCGTGGCAGCGTCGAACTGGGGAAGCTGACCGCGCATGGCCTGCACATGACGGACGTGCGCCTGCAGTTGACCGCCCATCCTTCTGCCGCGACGCGCCTGCAGGCGAACGCGCATCTGTATGGCGGCCGAGCGAACAGCACCACGACCCTGACGCCCGGCGCGCCGGCGAGGCTGGGCGAGGAGCTGCGGATCGAAGGGGTCCAGCTTGGCGATCTTCTGCGCGACGGTTTCCAACGGAACGTGGTCTCCGGCAAGGCCGACGTGACGGCGCGGCTGACGGCGGTCGGCGCCAACCAGGCGGCAGTGCGTCGCAGCCTGGGCGGACAGGTGAGGATGTCGATCGTCGACGGCGCCGTGCGCGGCTTCGACCTCGGGCGGATCCTGCGGCAGGCCGACGTCGTGCTGAAGCCGGACGCGGACGGCGGGCCGGTGCCGGTGTCGGCAAGCGAGAAGACGGATTTCAGCACCGTAACGGCGAGTGGCCGCATCCACGACGGCGTGCTTACGTCCGACGACCTGCGCGGATCGGCGCCGCTGCTGCGGCTGGCGGGTGCGGGAACCGTCAATCTCGCGGACGAGACGATCGATTACACCCTCGAGCCTACGCTGGTGAACACGGCGACCGGCCAGGGCGGCAAGACGCTGTCGCAGCTGCGGGGCGTGAGCGTCCCCGTGCGGCTGACCGGACCGTGGTCTGCGATCCGCTACCAACCGGACCTCAAGGCGGCGTTGCGAGGCGCGGCGCGCCAGGAAGTCGAGCGCCAGCTGCAGCGCCACGGCGTGCAGCCGCCGGCGGACCAGCAGGAGCTGCGGCAAAGGCTCGACAAGGAGCTGCAGCGCGGCCTGAAGAAGCTGCTCGGAGGGCACTGAAACGGCAAGCCCCGTCGAGGCGCGCCGCCTGCGTTGTCGGCGCCGGGCGGCAGACCACGAGGCCACGACCATCGGAGCCGCGCTGCGGGGCACGCTGCTGGCGTGCGGGCTTCTCTGCGTGGGCGCGGCGCTCGGCGCTGCGCGCGCCGCTGCGGTCGAGCGCGTGCAGGTGACCCGCGAGGGGTCGCGCTACGACCTCGATCTGAAGCTCCGGGTGGCGGTATCCGCTTCGCAAGCCTGGTCGGTGCTGACGGACTTCGATGCGCTTCCCGAGATCGATCCGATCGTCAAGCAGGCGCGTACGCGCCCGGGTGCCGACGATGAACACCTGGAGCTTGCGACCGTGGTACGCGCCTGCGTCCTGTGGCTGTGCCGTGACCTGCGCGAGCTGCAGCGCGTCACGCTCCAGCCGGATGCGTCGGGCGGCTCTCTGGAGGCCGTCGTGGTGCCGGCCGGCAGCGATTTCCGCGCCGGGCACGCGCGCTGGCGCGTGACGCCGTGCCGCGGTGACGCGGCGGCCGCGTGCATGCACTTTCGCGCGTGGATGGTGCCGGATTTCTGGATTCCGCCGTGGATCGGGCGCTGGCTTCTGGAGCAGCGCCTGCGGCAGGAGGGCAGCGTGCTCGGCGCGGGGATCGAGCGGCGCGTGCGCATGGAGTGGGACGCATCGCCAGCGGCTGTAGTGCGCGCGCCGTGAAGCGTGCCGTGCCCGAGGGCTTCGCCGAGCGCCTGCTCGCCTGGTACGACCGCGCCGGGCGCCATGACCTGCCCTGGCAGCACCCGCGCACGCCGTACCGCGTGTGGGTTGCCGAGATCATGCTCCAGCAGACGCAGGTGGCCACAGTCATCCCCTATTTCCGGCGTTTCGTGGAGCACCTGCCGGACGTCGAAGCGCTGGCCGAGGCGTCGCTCGACGAAGTCCTGGCGCTGTGGGCGGGGCTGGGCTACTACGCCCGGGCGCGCAACCTGCACGCCGCGGCGCGTGAGGTGATGCACCGTCGGGGCGGGCGCTTGCCGGAGAGCGTGGGGGGGTGGCGCGCGCTGCCAGGCGTCGGCCGCTCGACGGCGGGCGCCATCGTGGCGCAGGCCACGGGGCGGCGCGCGGCGATGCTGGACGCCAACGCGCGACGCGTACTGGCGCGCCACTCCGGCGTGGCCGGCTGGCCGGGAGAGCCCGCGATCGCTCGCCGGCTGTGGGAGCTGGCGGAGCGCCGCCTGCCCGAAACGCACCTGGCCGACTACACGCAGGCGCTCATGGATCTCGGCGCGACCGTGTGCACACCGCGCCATCCGCGTTGTGCGGAGTGTCCGCTGGCGGCAGATTGCGTGGCCTTTCGCCTTGGCCGGACGGCGGAAATCCCGGCGCGCCGGGCTCGTCGGCCGCGGCGGATCCGGTCATTCGAGGTTCTGCTGCTGCGGGACGCACGGGCGCGTTGGCTGCTGGTGCGGCGGCCGGAGCGCGGCATCTGGGGCGGCCTGTGGTGCCCGCCGCTGGTGGAGGAGGAAGGTGGTGCAGCGGAGGCGCTCGCGCGGCGCGCGGCCTGCGACGCGCTCGGCGTCGCGACCTCGGACTGGAGGCCACTCGCGCCGGTCACACACGGCCTGACGCATCTGGAGCTTCACCTGCATCCTGTGATCGCCTGCGCGCGACGGACGCGGGCCGCGCGAGGTGACGAGCTGCGCTGGTCTGGCGCGAGCGAGCTTCGCGCCTGCGGATTGCCGGCGCCGATGCGCCGGATCCTCGAGGACGCGGCGCTGCGGGCGCGTCCGGATCCGCGCACTGAGCAATCCGCGGCAGGTCAGAATGCGCAGGGCCCCGGATCCTGTTCCACGCAGACCCGTGCGGCGCCCTCGCCGCGGTCGCCGTGAGGCTCATGGCTCGCGGTGCCACGGTGCCTGATCAGCCAGCAGCGATGCGCCGGCGCTCCGCGGCGGAAGTCCGGCGCGAGCGTGGCCCGCGTCAGGTCGTCGACGGCAAATTGTTGCGTGATCTGCGGATCCAGCCGGAAGCCCCGGCGGTTCGTGGAGAAATACAGCTCGCCGCCCGGTGCGAGCAGCCGCGTCGCCCGTTGGATCAGTTCGCCGTGGTCCCGCTGTACGTCGAAGCTCCCCTCCATGGCCTTCGAGTTCGAGAAGGTCGGCGGGTCGAGCAGGATGAGATCGAAGGACGGCGTGCGCGGTTCTGAGCAGGCCGCCTCCAGCCAGCGTCGCGCGTCGGCGCGAACCAGCGCATGGCGCGCAGGCGTGCCCGTGTCGGTCGGCGGGCGCGCGTAGAGCGTGGCGCGGACGCCGTTGGCCGCGAGGTTGTCGCGCGCCCACTCGAGGTATGTACGCGACAGGTCTACCGACAGCGTCGCGCGCGCGCCGCCGCGGATTGCCTGCGCCGTGGCGCTCGCCGTGTAGCAGAACAGGTTGAGTATCCGGCGGCCCGCGCTGCGGCCACGGATGCGCAGCCGCAGGGGACGGTGGTCGAGGAACAGGCCGGTGTCCAGGTAGCGGTTGAAGTCGACCTGCAGCCGGCAGTCATGTTCGTCGATCGTCAGCCGTGGCGCCGCGGGGGCGTTGGGCTGGTACTGGCTGGTGCCGCGCTGTACGCGCCGCAGCTTGTAGTGCAGGTGGTCCGGCGGCAGCTCGAGCGTCTGCAGCAGCGTGGCGAGCGCGCCGCGCAGGCGTTTCTCCGCTCTCACGGGGTCGACGGTGCGCGGCGCTGCGTATTCCTGCACGTGCGCATGTACGCCATCCTCGATCGTCCGGTAGAGATCGACGGCGACGGCGTACTCGGGAAGGTCCGCGTCGTACAGGCGGTAGCAGGACACGCCCTCGCGTTGAGCCCAGCGCCCGAGGTGGCGCAGGTTCTTGCGCAGGCGGTTGGCGAGCTCCGGCGCCCAGTCCTGCGCCTCGGTCTGCGCTGCCACCGTGAACTGCAGCAGACGGCAGTCGATGGCGCCGTTGTAGAGGCTGTGTATCCGCGCGGCCCGCAGGCCGAGCCGCGGGCTGATGTCGATGCGCGAGGTGAAGATGCCGCAGCGCCATCCGCCGAAGTGCGTGCGCAGGTTCGCGCCGAACAGCGAGTACAGCCGGATGAGCTCCGCCTCGCCGCCAAGGCGCTCGCCGTAGGGCAGGTTGCAGACCAGCAGGCCCGGCGCGCTTTCCGGCCGGCAGTCCAGCGCGTCGTGCTCGATGAAGCGGACGAACCCACCAAGGCCCGCGCGCGCGGCGTTGCTTCGCGCCGCCTCGACGGCCCGCGGGTCGTGATCCATGCCGACGAAGCTGCGGCCTTCCAGCGTCCCGGCAAGGGCCGCGTCGGCACGGTGCCGCGCGTCCGCGAGCACCTGCGTCCAGAGCGCCGGATCGTGCCCGCGCCACGCGGTGAAGCCCCATTTCCGGCGGCGCAGGCCGGGTGCGATGCCGAGCTGCATGAGCGCGCCCTCGATCACCAGCGTGCCCGAGCCGCACATCGGATCGAGCAGGATTGCCGTGTCCGCGTCGGCCGGCGGCCACTCGCAGCGCTGCAGGATCGCGCACGCAAGGTTCTCCTTGAGCGGTGCGGCCGTCGGGGCGACCCGGTAGCCGCGGCGGTGCAGGCTTTCGCCGGCGAGATCGAGACTCAGGACGCATTCGCGCCCGAGGTGGAGGTGCAGGCGGATATCGGGGTCCCGCGTGTCGACGGTCGGCCGCTCGAGTCCCGCGGCACGGAAGCCGTCCACGACCGCGTCCTTCACGCGCAGCGCAGCGAAATGGCCGTTGGCGATCGCCGGATGGCGCCCGGCGACCTGTACGGCGAAGCGCCGCTGCGGCGCGAACAGCTCGGGCCATCGCAGCGCCCGCGCGGCGGCGTAGATGTCGTCGGCGCCCGCCGCTTCCACGCGCGTCAACGGCAGCAGCACGCGGCTGGCAAGCCGGGACCACAGGCAGATGCGGTACATGGCCTCGACGTTCGCGGACGCGCTCACGCCGCCGGCGTGCGGGTGGATATCGGTGGCGCCAAGTTCCGCAGCTTCGCGCGCGAGCAGAGGCTCGACCCCGCGCGGGCAGCTGATGAACAGCGGGTGATCGGTCATCCGCGATTATGGACGCCGCGTACGCACGCCACGTCTGGCGCGGCGCTTCCGGGAGCGCCTCTTTACCGGTTGATGCGGGCAACCGCGCGTGAAGGACGCGTGTCCGGTGCCGGGACCTTCAGCCGCCGAACTGGAATCCCGCGCCGACCGAGGCTCCGAACCCGCCCGTGTCCGAGCCGGTCGCCGCAGCCTTGAGAATCACCGGGTGATGGTCGAAGGCGAAGGCGTGGCTGGCGGCGCGGCTGGCCCGGGCCGCGACGTTGATGTGTCCGGACGACGTGGCGTGACGACCCAACGCGGTGGAAGGAGGCCGTTCGCAGTCGCCGCGGGACCGACGGCGGCGACCCTTCCATCGCCCGATTTGGCGGCACCGGTCTCGATGGCAAGCCCCTCGTCGCCGCGGCTTGTGGGGTCTGGGCCGATGGCCATGGAGCCCAGGTGGTGACGTGCGCGGGCTGCGCCTCGTACATGCCGGAGTCGTTCACCTCAACGCAAGGGTTTGGCGGACGGTTCACGGGAACCGCTGTTCCGTACATCCCGAGGATCGCGATGTGCGTCTTCTGCATCTTCATCGTGTTTCCCCCGCAGCGCCGGCGGCCGCGGAGGTCACGGGCGACCAGCAGGTGAGGTCCGGCGTCCGCTATCCTTCCCGCATGCATCCGGACTTGTCGGGCACAGGCGGCGTGGAACCAGCGGCAGCGCGGGCTGAAAGCCCGCGGCCGACGCAGTCCGCGGCGGCGTCGACACCCGCTTCCGTTGGCTCCGTGGAACCCCGGTCGGCGTTGCCAGTAACTGCGGAGGCTGCTGCGCTGGTCGAAGGAATCCTGGAACGCGTACCTGGCGGTGCCTTTGCCGGCCAGCAGCTCGGCCGGCTGAGGGCGCGGGTGCTGCGTGACCTCAAGGCGCAGCTCGCGACGCTCGATGGGCCGGACGCCCCTGTCGCTGCGAGCTGCGGCGATTCCGGGAAGCTTGCGGCGCGACTGCAGGCGCTGCTGGCGCGCGCCGAGGTGCTGCAGACGCCCGCGGAGGTCGAAGCCGCGTACTTTGCGCGGGTGCTGGATGCGCTGGTGCCGGATGAGGCGCGGATGCTGGCGGCGCTGGACGACGACGCCCGATATCCGGTGATCGACGTGCTTGCGGCGCCCCGGCTCAGCGTCTTTGCGCGCACCGTCCTCGGCCCGGTATCGACGCTGGCGAAGCGGGCCGGGGTGCAGGCGCCGGAGCTGGGCATCTGCTACCTGCGGCATCTTTACGGCCTCGGACTGGTCGAGCTGATGCCGGGCGAGCAGGGGCCCGCAGAAGCCTACGAACTGCTGGAGGCACGCTCCGACGTGCGGCGCGTCGTGGAAGCCGCGCGCGGCAACGGGCACCGCGTCCACGTGCAGCGCCGCGCCCTGCGCCGCTCTGCGGTGGGCGCGCGGCTATGGCGCGCGTGCGGGATGCACGGCGGCTGAAGCGCTCGCGTGATGCGTGCCGGAGCGCGTAGCCTGGCTGCCGTGCCGGCCGGCGCTCGCTGATGCATTGGGCAGGTCTGCAGGAGATCTTTGCCGACTTCCAGGCCCACTGGCCGATCTACGCGTCGATGCCGCTGGTCGCGGCGCTGATCGGCTATTTCACCAAGGTCGTCGCGATCCGGATGATGTTCCGACCGCTCACCTTCGTGGGCATCCGGCCGTTTCTTGGCTGGCAGGGCGTGGTGCCGCGCCACGCGGCGCGCATGGCGAGCGTGGCGTGCGACACCCTGACCTCGCATCTGCTGGACCCTGCCGAGCTTTTCGCACGGCTGGATCCGGAGCGCATCGCGCGGGAGCTGGAAGGGCCGCTGCTGCACTCGGTACGTCGCATTGCGCGGGAAGTGGCGAACCAGTACGCGCCGGGCCTGTGGGAACGGCTGCCCGGTCCGGTGCGCGACGCGCTGGTCGCGCGCCTGGAAGGGGAAGCTCCGGGAGTCATCGCGCGGATCCTCGACGACATCAAGGGACACGTCGAGTCGGTCTTTGACCTCAAGGACATGGTCGTCACGAACCTGGTGCGTGACCGGGCGCTGTTGAACCGCATGTTCCTCGATGCCGGCGCGCAGGAGTTCCGCTTCATCCGCAACTGCGGCGCGCTCTTCGGCCTGCTGATCGGCGCCGTCCAGCTCATCGCCTGGGGCCTCACGCGCGAGCCGTTGATCATGCCGCTGTTCGGGCTCGTCACCGGTTGGCTGACGGACTGGCTGGCGCTGCGCATGGTGTTCTACCCACGCGAGCCGCGAACCTGGCTTGGCGTGTTCCGCTGGCAGGGGCTGTTCCTCAAGCATCGCGCGCGCGTGTCTGCCGCCTACGGTCGGCTCATCGCCGAGCAGGTCATCACGCCGCGCAAGGTGCTCGAGGCCATCCTGCGCGGGCCGCTGGCTGATCGCCTGTTCGCGCTCGTGCACAAGCGCGTGCAGGACGCCGTGGGCCAGCAGCTCGGCCTTGCCGCGCCGGTCGTGGAGTGGGCGATCGGCAGCCGACGGTACCGGGAAGTGCGGCAGACCGTGGCACGCGAGGTGATCGCGACGCTGCCGGCAGCGATGCAGCACATCGAGGCCTATGCAGCGGATGCCATGGATCTCGAGGCGCTGCTGGTCGAGAAGATGCAGGGCCTCTCGGTCGGGGAGTACGAGGGCCTGCTGCGCCCGATCTTCCGCCAGGACGAATGGAAGCTGATTGCCGTCGGCGCGCTGCTGGGCTTCGTCATTGGCGAGCTGCAGGTGCTCGTCGTCGAGCATTTCTCCGCGCCGGCGGCGCCGGCCGCACACGCCGCGCTGGGCGTGCTGCGGGTCGCCTTCCATGGCGGTTTCTGACGACTGGCACGGCGGTCGCCGCGGCCTGGCGCCTTGCGGGCAGCTCGTGATGTGCGTGTCTCAGCGTGCCTGGGCGGCGTCCGACGGCTTCGGCGCGCGCATCATGACGACGACCGCCACCGCGCCGACGAGCCCCGCGGCGCCGCTGCCGATGATCGGCAGCGTGTAGCTGTGATACAGGTCGAAGGCGTAGCCGGCGAGGCTGGGTCCGAGCAGTGCGCCGAGCGCGGAGCCCGTGTACAGCACGCCGATCAGTCCGCTGACGTTGCGGCCACCGTAGTCGTCCATCACCACCGGCGGCAGGATCGCGACGAAGCCGCCGTAGAACACGCCGAAGGCCAGCGCGAACAGGCTGAGGGACCACATCTCGGTCGAGGACACCCAGATGAACATCGAAAGCCCGAGGCCCGCCAGCATGATCAGGAGCGACAGCCCGCGGTTCATGCGGTCGGAGAGCGTGCCGAGGAACAGACGCCCGCCGGTACTGCCGATGCCGATCAGGCTGAGCAGGAAGACCGCCGCGCCGGGCGCGATGCCGTGGTCCTGGGCATAGGGCACGAGGTGCATGAAGGGCACGAACAGCGCGAAGGCGCCGAGCAGGCTGGCGATGTACAGCGCGATGAATCGCCGCGAGCGGATGGCACGTGCGATCGACACCCCTTCGCGCTGCAGCGACGCCGCCCGCGCGAAGCCGGCTCGGGGGTCACGCGCCGGTGCGAGGCCGCCGTCGGGGGCAAGGCCGCGATCCCATGGATCATCCACGATCAGTATCGCCAGCCCGCCGCCAACCACGGCGGTCAGCAGGCCGAGCACGATGAAGGACACGTGCAGGTTGAAGTCGGCCGTCAGCCACGCGGCCAGCGGCGGCATGATCAACGTCCCGACCCCGAGGCCGGTGACGGCAAGGCCGGAAGCCACGCCGCGCCGGCGCACGAACCAGCGCTGCAGCGCGCCGACCGCGGGGACGTAGGCCAGTCCCAGGCCGAGGCCGACGCCGAGGCCATAGCCCAGGTAGACGCCGACGATGTCGCGACTCACGCCCGCCACCACCATCCCGACACCGATCACGAGCATGCCGGCGGTCACGATGCGGCGCGCCCCGAAGCGGTCGGCGAGCGGGCCGCTGAACACGCCGAAGCCCATGTACAGGAAGCTCGCCAGCGAGAAGATGGTCGACAGAAAGCCGATGGACGCGCCGAACTCGGCGTGCAAGGCGTCGGTGAAGGTGCTGACGCTGTATGCGCTGCCGAAGCCGAAGAGCGTCACGGCAAAGACCGCGAGCACGACGTACCAGCCGTAGAAAAGGCGTGCGCGCGGCCGGCGCGCGGGTGCAGCGCGCGGCTTCATCGCGATCGCCCTGGCAGCGTACCCGTCACGGTGGTCATGCCGGTGGAAGGCTAACCGAAAAGCGGGCGATGCCGCGCGATGACGCGACGCGAGGCGCCCGCCGCCTCGTCCGGAGGTGTCGTGCGCGGCCTGCGTCCGTCACAATGCGGGTCGCCGATGCTGCGGCTGCGGGCGATACGGCAGCGGGTGACGCGAACCCACGGTCGTCGGCGGCGCTTGCGGCCCGCGCCCTGCGGGGCGCAGCGAGTCCGGATCAGGGAAAGGCGGAACATGGCGAAGAGGACGTGGCGCAACGAGTGGCCGCTGCCGGTGGTCCTGGGTCTGCTTGTCGTCTGCTGGTGGCTCAAGCCGCTGTTCGCGGGGGAGCAGGCCACCCATCTCGCCATCGGCCTCGCCTTCGCCGGCTTGTTCATCGGCGCCCTGCTGGCAGCCATGCTCGCCACGCAGCACGCGGAGTACCTCGCGCACCGGTTTGCCGAACCCTACGGCACGCTGATGCTGACGCTGTCGGCCATTACGCTGGAAGTCGTCACGGTCGTGACGGTCATGCTGCACAACGAGGACAACCCCGCCTTCGGGCGGGACACCATGTTCTCGGTGCTGATGATCATCCTCAACGGCGTCATCGGCGTGGGGCTGCTGGTGGGCGGACTGCGGCATCACGAGCAGGTCTACAACCTGCGCGGAGCCAAGGCCTTCCTCAGCCTCCTCATCCCGCTCGCGACGCTGGCGCTGATCTGGCCGGATTTCACCGTGACCTCGGGCTTCGGCACCCTGTCGACGACGCAGAAGGTGTTCCTGCTCGTGATGTCGCTGCTGCTGTACGGCGCGTTCCTCATCATCCAGACGCGGACGCACACGGGCTTCTTCGTCAGCGAGAGCGCGGCGCTGGAGCAGCCGCCGCCGCATCCGGATTCCGCGTACCGCTGGCCGGTGCACGCGGCCCTACTGGTCGTCTACCTGCTGCTGGTGGTGCTGTCCGCGGAACTGTTCGCCACGCCGCTCGACGCCGGCGTGCGGCGCCTCGGCATGCCGGCCACCCTGGCCGGATTCGTGGTGGCACTGCTCGTTCTCGCGCCCGAGGGCCTCGCGGCCGTGCGCGCGGCGTGGCTCAACCAGATGCAGCGGGCGATGAACATCGGGCTCGGTACCGCGTTGTCGACCATCGCCCTGACGGTGCCGGCGGTGCTCATCATCGACCTGCTGCTCGGCCGGCACGCGGTGCTGGGGCTGGATCCGGCGAACATGATGATGCTGGTGCTGACCTTCGGGGTGTCGATGCTGACGCTCGGCAGCGGCCGGACCAACGCCATGCAGGGGTTGGTGCACCTGCTGCTGTTCTTCAGCTACCTGGTGCTCATCTTCTCGCCCTGAGCGCACCGTCAGGGTTGCGGCGGCAGTCCGCGCGTGGTTTTTGTGCAGGAGCGATGCGATGAACGATTCATCAGGAGACGCGCGGGATGGCGTCAGCGACCTGGACGCCCCGGTGCAGGTGGTCGCGGGCGGCCGCTTCGTCGAGCTCAGGCGTCAGGGGCACTGGGAATATGCCGCGCGTGTCGGCGGGCTGGGCGCCGCGTTCATCCTCGCGCTGACCGACGCCGACGAGATCGTGCTGGTGGAGCAGTACCGCGTGCCGGTGGCCGCGCGCGTCATCGAGCTGCCGGCCGGCGTCGTTGGCGATCACGCGGACGACGCGGGCGAGAGCGCGCGCCAGGCGGCAGTGCGTGAACTCGAGGAGGAGACCGGTTTTCGCGGACGGCACGTCCGGCATCTCCACCGCGGGCCGACGGCGCCGGGGCTGTGCGCGGAGCGGCTGGATCTCTTCGAAGTCACGGGGCTCGAACGCGTGGGCGCGGGCGGCGGCGCGGATGCAGACGAGGACATCGTGGTGCACATCGTGCCGCTGGAAGGTGCGCCCGAGTGGCTGCGCGAAGCGGAACGGCACGGCGCGTTGATCGACGCCCGCGTGTACGCCGGCCTGTGGTTCGCGGAGCATCGAACGGAGCGCGCGGCCTCGGACGCGAACGGCGGCCGTCGCAGCTGACGACGGTGGACGCGTGACGGAGGTCACGGTCTGGCGGGATGCCCTGGCACAGGATGTACGTGTGGTCCAAGCGCCAAGGAGCGTTCCGTGGCGGCGGGCGAGATGAAGGAACACGCGGTGGCGCCGGAGCCAAGCAGGGCGGCGCAGAAGCCGCTGGCGACGCGCATTGGCCGAGCGGGAGTCGAGGCTGCTGTGCACGCCTTCTACACGGCCGTACGTCGACACGCAGCGCTCGGGCCCGTGTTCGGTCGCGTCGTGGACTGGGATGACCATGAGGCGCGCATGGCCCTGTTCTGGTGGACCGCGCTCGGCGGCCGCCCCTATTCGTCGTACTGTTCGACCGCTGTGCCGCGGGATGCCGCCGTGCGGATTCCCGCCGGGCTGGTCGGCGACTGGGAACGCCTGCTGCACGACGCCATCCGACGCGAGCTTGCACCGGCACCGGCCGACGAGTGGATTGCGCGCACCGGGCCAGTGGTGGCGGCGCTGCGTCGCATGGGTGAGTACTACGAGCGGCACGGCCCGCGACGTGGGTAAGCGGTGCGCTGCGCTGGTCGGATCGGTCGACGGCCGGTCGCGGGCTATTCCGGTGAGCGGTCGCGGTAGCGCAGCGCGAGGTCGCCATACAGCTCGATGCGGCGATCGCGCAGGAAGGGCCACCAGCGGCGCACCGCTTCGCTGCGCGCGAGGTCGACGTCGGCAACGAGCACTTCCGCCGCATCCGGCGCGGCGCTCGCCAGCAGCTCGCCCTGGGGGCCGGCGATGAAGCTCGAGCCCCAGAACTGCGCGCCGGCGCTGTGGCCGGTGGGGTCCGGCTCGAAGCCGACGCGGTTGATCGCGAGCAGCGGCAGCCCGTTGGCGACCGCGTGGCCGCGCTGCACGAGAATCCACGCGTCGCGCTGCCGACCGCGCTCCGCGTCGTCGTCCTCCGGGTTCCAGCCGATGGCGGTCGGGTAGACCAGCATCTCCGCGCCAGCGAGCGCCATGAGGCGCGCGGCCTCGGGGTACCACTGGTCCCAGCACACCAGCACGCCGAGCCGGCCGAGGCTCGTGTCGATCGGGTGGATGCCGAGGTCGCCGGGTGCGAAGTAGAACTTCTCGTAGTAGCCCGGGTCATCGGGCACGTGCGTCTTGCGGTAACGCCCCGCGATCCGTGCGCTGCGGTCGAAGACCACCGCGGTGTTGTGGTAGAGCCCGGCCGCGCGCTTCTCGAACAGCGAGGCGATGAGGACGATGCCGAGCTCCGCGGCCAGCGCGCCGAGGCGCTCCGTGCTCGGGCCCGGGATGGGCTCAGCGAGGTCGAAGGCCGCGGGATCCTCGTGCTGGCAGAAGTAGCGCGAGGCGTGCAGCTCCTGGAGCGCGACGAGCCGCGCGCCGCGCCGCACTGCCTCGCGGATGCCGCGTTCGGAGGCCGCGAGGTTCGCGGTGCGATCGTCGCCGCAGGCCTGCTGCACGAGGCCGACGCGTACGATGCGTGACGCGGTCACGGCCGGGCCGCGTCCGCTGCGTCCACGACCGCTTCCGGACCCTGCGCCGGGATCTGCCGCGGGATCTGCATGGTGACGCAGTGCAGGCTGCCGTACTGGTGGATCAGCGGCCGGCAATCGACGCCGACGACTTCGCGGTCGGGGAAATGGGCCTGCAGGAGATCCCGCGCGCGCGCGTCCGCGGGATCCGCGTAGGTCGGCATCAGCACGGCGCCGTTGATGATCAGGAAATTCGCGTAACCCGCCGGCAGCCGCCGGCCGTCCGCGTCGTGGACGGGGCGCGGCAGCGGCAGCGGCACGAGCTCATAGGGGCGACCCTGAGCGTCACGCAGAGCGCCCAGTTCTTCCGCCATGGCACGCAGCGGCGCGTCATGCGGATCGTGACGGTCATCGCAGCTCTGGAACGCGATGGTGCGCGGACTGCAGAAACGTGCCAGCGTGTCGACGTGCCCGTCGGTGTCATCGCCCAGCAGCGCGCCGTGCGTGAGCCACAGCACGCGCGTGATGCCGAGCAGCGCCTTCAGGCGGTCCTCGATCGCCGCGCGGTCCAGCCGCGGGTTGCGCGTCGGCGCCAGCAGGCAGCGCTCCGTCGTCAGCAGGCTGCCTTCACCGTCGACGTCGATGGCGCCGCCTTCCAGCACCAGATCCACGCGCTCCACCGGCGCTGCCCAGGCACCCTGCCGCGCGAGCGCCGCCGTGAGCGCGTCGTCACGCGCGCAGGGGAACTTGCCGCCCCAGCCGTTGAAGCGGAAGTCGAGGTGCACCAGCCCGCCGGCGCGGTGCACAGTGAGCGGCCCGTGATCGCGCGCCCACACGTCGTCGTTGGGCGCCTCGCGCACGCGCAGGCGCGGCGGCGCGATACCCGCGTGCAGCAGCTGGCTGCGTAGACCCGCGCCGTCCGCGGCGACGTTGATGTACACCGGCTCGAAGCGCGCGATCTGCTGCGCGATGGCGATGAAGCACCGTTCCACGTCGGCGTAGATCGGGGCGAAGTCGCCGTCGCGCCGTGGCCACGTGAGCATCACCGCTTCCTGCGGCGCCCACTCGGGCGGCAGGAAACCGGGCGGGCGCGAATCGCTTGCACGCGGTAGGCGTTCCTCCGCCACCACGTTCATGACGCGCGTTGCAGCGACCCCGTGTGATACACCTTCGGCGGCTGGCCGGGGATGACGCTGTCGATCACCATGCGGTGTTCGAAGAACACCGAGAAGTAGGGATAATCCCAGCGCGTGATCGGCGGCTGCTGCGGGCTCTGGCCGCCAACTGGCGCGTGCCGGTCGGTGGGAGCGCCGAAGGCACGCAGGACCTGCTCCATCGTTGCCCCGCGCCGCGGCGTGGCGACGGAACTCGCCGCTGCGTCCTCGGACGCAGGCAGCTGGACGACGTCGGCAAACGCGCTCCCCGTGCACAGCGCGGCGGCGAGCGCGGCGATCATCATGAGCTGGTGAATCATGGCGCCATGATACGCAGCTGCGCGCAGGGCGTGGAGGACGCCGGACCGACGGCAGGCCGCGGGCTCACGGACGGTCATCTCCGGCCGCGGGCAGGCTCGCGGCCAGGCGCGCGAAGCCGGCCGGGTCGACGCGCTCCGGGCGCAGCCCGGGGTCGATGCCGGCGGCGCGGATCTGCTCGACGGTGAGGAGCCTGGCGAGCGCGTTGGCCAGCGTCTTGCGCCGCAGGGTGAAGGCGGTCGTGACCACGCGGTCGAAGGCCTCCAGCGAGGGAACGGCGAAGATGGGACGGGAAGGCGTGATGCGAACGATCGCGGACCACACTTTCGGTGGTGGGTCGAAGGCCTCCGGGCCGACCTCGAAGAGCGTCACCGCCCTGGCGCGCGCCGCCACCGCGACGGTGAGCCGCCCGTAGTCGCGGCCGCCCGGCGTGGCGACGAGGCGGGCGACGACCTCGCGCTGCAGCATGAAATGCATGTCGCGGACGCTTGCGCTCGCACCCAGCAGGCGAAATAGCAGCGGCGTGGAGATGTTGTAGGGCAGGTTGCCGACCAGCCGCAGCGGCCCGTCGCCGGCCGCCGCGACGTAGTCGAAGCGCAGCGCGTCGCCGACGTGCAGGCGGAAACGCTGCGGATAGCGTTCCCTGACGCGCGCCAGCCCGTTCGCCAGATCGCGGTCGATCTCGATGGCATCCAGGCGGGCGCCGCGCGCGAGGAGCGGCAGGCTCAATGCCCCGGTGCCCGGCCCGATCTCGATGAAGTGGTCCGTCGGCTGCGGATCGATAACCTGGATGATGCGCTCGACGACGGTTGCGTCGTGCAGGAAGTGCTGACCGAAGCGCTTGCGCGCCTGCACGCGGCCCGTCCCTGCCATCGTCACGCGCGCTGCGCTGGCATCGTCGCGCTGCGCGTGCAGCGCACCATGTCGATGGCGGCGTCCACGGCGGCGCCGAGGCTCTCGTGGGACGCGCGACCGGTCCCCGCCAGGTCCAGCGCCGTGCCGTGGTCCACCGAAGTGCGGATCACCGGCAGCCCGAGCGTGATGTTGACGGCGTGTCCGAAGCCGGCGTACTTCAGCGCCGTCAGTCCCTGGTCGTGGTACATCGCGAGGACGACGTCCGCCTGCGCCCAGCGCTGCGGCGTGAGCTCGGTGTCCGCGGCAAAGGGTCCGTTGGCGTTGATGCCCGCCGCCCGCGCGGCCGCGATGGCCGGCGCGATGACGTCGATTTCCTCGCGCCCCATGTGCCCTCCTTCGCCGGCGTGCGGGTTGAGCCCGCAGACGTGGATCACGGGCCGGGCGATGCCGAAGCGCATCCGCAGATCGCGGTCCAGGATGCGCAGCACTTCTTCCACGCCGGCACCCGTGATGGCGTCGGGCACCGCGCGCAGCGGCAGGTGGGTGGTCGCCAGCGCCACGCGGAGGTTGTCGGCGGTCAGCATCATCACGGGGCGCTGGCCACCGCAGCCGGCGGCGAAGTACTCGGTGTGGCCGGTGAAGGCCATGCCGGCGTCCGCGATGACGGATTTCTGTACCGGCGCCGTCACGATGGCGTCACCGGCGCCTTGCAGGCAGGCCTCGAGGGCGACGCGCAGCGTCTCCACGACGTATGCGGCGTTGCGCACATCGAGGTGACCCGGAACGCTCGGCGCGCGCAGCTGTACCGCGCGGAGGTACAGGCCGGCGGATTCCCGCTTTCCGGCACCGGACCACGTGGGCCACTGCGGCTGCGGGTATCCGACGCGCCCGGCGCGGGCCTCGAGCAGGCGCGGATCTCCGACCAGGATGACGTCAGCCTCAGCCTGGAAGCGCTGCGCCCACGCGAGCACGATCTCCGGGCCGATGCCCGCCGGCTCGCCGGTGGTGAGCCAGAGCCGCGGGCGCGGCCGCATACCGCGTTCCACCGCGCGGTCAGGCGCTGTTCGCGGCCGCCGCCACGACGGCGTCCGTGATCATGCCTGGCTTGAGGCGGTTGTCGACGTAGGATTCGGCGCGCAGACGCTGCAGCCAAGTCTCGTAGTTCTCAGCCTCGCGCTGCTGCATGATGGCGGCGCGCGCGCGAGCCCTGCGCATCTGGTCCGTCACGTTCACCGTGCGGCGTCCGAGCAGCTTGACGATGTGCCAGCCGAGGCGCGTCTGGAAAGGCTGGCTGAGCTGCCCCGGCTGCAGCGCGTCGACCTGCTGCTGGAAGGAGGGCACCAGGGCGCCGGGTGGCTGCCATCCCATCTTGCCGCCGTCGTTCTTGCTCTGCGTGTCGTCGGAATCCGCTTCGGCGAGCTTGCCGAAGTCCGCGCCGCCCTTGATCTGCGCGTAGAGCTTCTGCGCCAGCGCCTGCGTCTGCGCCTCGTCGCGCAGCGGGTTGGTGGTGAGGAGGATCTGCTGGACGTCGTTTTCCTCGACGGTTTCCTGCTTCTCGCCGGAGCGCTCGTCGTCCAGCCGGATGATGTTGTAGCCGTTGGCTGCGCTGATGACCTCGCTCACGCCGCCGACCTTCAATCCCGGGACGACGTGCGCGAAGAAGGTCGGCAGGTCGTCGGCCTTGCGCCAGCCGAGCTTGCCGCCCTGCAAGGCGTTCTGGCCGTCCGAGTCGCGGACCGCGAGCTGCGCGAAATTCGCGCCCTTGTGCAGTTCGTCGAGGATCTGGTCGGCTTTGGCCTTGGCCTTGTCGCGCTGTGCGGGCGTGGCGTTCTCCGGAACCGCGACCAGGATGTTGGAAAGCTGGTACTGGTCGTTGGAGTCGACCGGGTGGTTGGCGAGGAACAGGTCGATGTCCTGGGAAGTCACGTTGATGCGGTCATCGACTTCCTTCTGGCGCAGCTTGCCCATGGTGATCTCGTCGCGCACCTGGTTGCGCAGCTCGACGGAGCTGACGCCCTGTGACGCGAGCTTGTCCATGAACTGCGTCGGCGTCGTGTGGTTCTGCTCGGCGATGCGCGCGATCGCCGCGGTGATCTCGCCGTCGTCCACGCGGATGCCGTCGGCCTTGGCGCGCTGCAGCTGGATCCGCGTCATGATCATGTGTTCAAGGACCTGCCCCTGGAGATCGCGGACCGGCGGCACCTGGATGCCGCGGATCTTCAGCTGCGATTGCGTCAGCGCGATGGCGTTCGCGAGCTCGCTCTGCAGGATCACGCCCTGGTTGACGACCGCGACGATGCGATCGAGCACCACCGGCTGTGCACCGTTGCCGGCGGGACCAGCAGCTGGCGGAGAGGAAGCCGGCGTGGCGGCGAGGGCGGCGGTGCACGAAGCGCTGGCCGCCAGCAGCGCGACGATGCGCAGGAGCGTGGCGTGGTGGGACATGGTGGATGAGCGGTTGCAGGGTCGGCGCCACGTGCGCGTGGCGGAGCGCTAGCCTAGCACGCGGCGCGTACGCCGCCTTGCGCTTCAGCGCGGCGCGTAGCTGCGCAGGTCGCCGGGCATCGGCGCCAACAAGCCGGTCCAACCGGAGCCGAGGCTCGTCAGCCCCTTGAGCGTGAACTGGATGAACACGCCGGTGCTGAAGTCGCCGTTGACATTGGCGATGTAGCGGCGGATGCCGGCCTGCACCGCCCAGCAGCAGGTATCGTATTCCACGCCGCCGAAGGCGCTCAGGGTATTGGCGCTGCTCGGCTGGTTGGGAAGGTAGTTCTCGAAGGAGTAGATCAGGCGCCCGCCGACCTGCCAGTTCTGCGCGACCGGCGTCACGGCGCTCAGGTCCGCCTGGTTGTACAGCCCCTTGAAGTACTGGTAGCCGATGCTGGCGCGCTGCCGCGAGGTGGCCAGGTACTGCAGTCGTGCGTTGGCGCGTTCCACCTGCGAGTGGCCCGTGTTCCACTGCAACGCCCCGTCCGCCTCGAAGGACCGATTGAAGTGGTAGTCGGCCGTGCCGATCAGATCCGAGAGCCCGGAACCCGGCAGCGGCACGCCCGGTAGCGTGACGCGCGGCGCCTGGAAGCGGTAGATCGCGCCCACGCTGGCGTTGACCTTCACGAGCCCGGTCACGGGATCCGTCAGGCGCGTCGTCATCATGCCGATGAGCTGGTTGGCATCCGAGATGCGGTCCTGGCCGGTGAAGCGGTTGCGCGCCGTGAGTTCGGGGAAATCGAAGTCCGGTTGGCCGCTGTCGAACACCGGCAGGTCGTCCTGGTTCTGGTAGGGCACGTACAGGTAGCGCAGCTGCGGCTCGAGCGTCTGCAGCATGCCCGAGGAGGTCTGGCGGTCGAAGCGCAGGCCGCCGCCTCCGCTCAGGATCGGCAGCGCGCGGCTCGGCGTGCGTGCCTCACCGGGGAGCGTGTTGGCGAGGTTGTACTGCGTCCAGGTGCCGTCCACGCGACCCTGCATGAACCACGCGGTGCGGTCGACGTCGAAATTCAGGTAGGGGTCCGCGTAGATGCGCTGGCCGGTGACCGAGTCCGAGCGCTCGAACTGGTTGAAGTTGCCGTCGAGACCGGCGTGGATGTCGTGGAAGCCGTTGCGCGTGAAGGTGCTGAACAGCACTTCCGGCATGCGCTTGTAGGGCTCGTCGTCGGGACCGGTGATCGGCACCAGGGGCTGGTAGCTTTCGGCAAGGAGCTTGATGACGGTGGGCGAGTTGCCGCGGTGGAAGGTCAGCGTCGCTCCGCGCGGCAGGAAGGGCGTGGACGAGTCGGACAGCGTATTGCTGATGTATGAGCCGCCGAAGTCGCTGAAGTAGTTGATGTCGCTGACCTGCTGGAAGTCGACGTGCAGCCCGAGGTCGTCCGTCAGCAGGCTGCGGTTCTGGAAGTTCACGTAGTCGCGCTTGGTGCCCGTCACGTCGTCGTCGCCGAGGTAGTGGTAGGCCAAGGTGCCGGTGGTGTGCGGCAGCAGGTAGCGGAAGCGGTTCTCCAGCATCACGCCGCGGCGTGTCATGGGCCGCAGCGTGAACACGTCGTCGTAGTTCGGCGCGAGATTGATGTAGAACGGCACGCGCAGCTCGAAACCGTTCGTATTGCTTTCGCCGATGGTCGGGTAGAGGAAGCCGGTGCGCCGTCGCCCGTCGATCGGGAAGCGGAACCACGGCAGCCACAGGACCGGCACCCCGTCGAGGCGCAGCGTCGCGTTGCGCGCGGTGCCGACGCCGCTGTCCTGATCGAGGTGGATGCGCGACGCGGTCAGCAGCCAGAATTCGTGCCCCGCCGGGCAGCTGGTGTAGCTGGCATGGTCCAGCTGCGCCGTGCCGCTGCGTGCGACCGAGAGAACCTGCGCCGTGCCGTGGCTGCGCTGCTGGGGCAGCACGAACTTGCTGCCGTGGAAGATGCCGCTCTCGGTATTGAGGTTGAAGCTGCCGCTCTGGCTCTCGATGCCGAGATTGGAGCCGCGGAACAACGATGGGCCGGGGATATCCACGAGCTTCGTCATGTCGTCGTAGGTGGCGCGGTTGGTGGCGATCACCCGACCCCGCTGACTGACCGTGACGCCTCCGGTGAGCGTCGTGGTGGTCTCCTGCCCCAGCACGCCGCTGACGTGGTCGGCGTTGGCGACGATCTGCTCGTTGTCGGAGGCGGCGACCAGTCCGGCGCCGTACTGCGGCTGGATGCAGGCGCTGACCGGCGCCGTGAACGGCGCCGCGCGGAGGCTCTCGGCGAAGAGGATGATGGCCAGCACCGCAGCACAACGCAGAGCGAAGTCGTGGGTCTGGTGCAAGCGAGGGGTCCCCAAAGCCGGCGCCCAGTATCCGGATTGGGCATCGCCCGCGCAAACGGGGCTCCGGCATCCGCTAGACTGCCGGCCCTCTGCCACGGTGCTGCGGGAGGCCTTGCGGTGGCAATCGGGGTGACGGACGAGGTTTCCGATGCGCGTGCGAAGACGGCCCGCGCCTGGGCGCTGCAGATCCTTGGCCTGCCTGCCGCGCGCTTCTCGCCGGCTTCGGCGGACGCCAGCTTCCGTCGCTATTTCCGCGTCGCGACCGCGGACGCATCGTGGGTGGTCATGGATGCCCCGCCGGAGCATGAAGACTGCCGTCCCTTCCTGAAGGTTGGCGACCTGCTGCGAAGCGCCGGCCTGCACGCCCCGCAGGTATACGCCGAGGATCTCGGCGCCGGCTTCCTGCTGCTCGAGGATCTCGGGCCGCACACGATGCTGGACGTGCTCGACGCGGACAACGCGGACCGCCTCTACGCCGCGGCCATGGACGCCCTCGTGCAATGGCAGAAGGCCAGCCGCCCGGGTGTGCTGCCGGACTACGACGAGGCCCTGCTGCGACGCGAGCTCGGACTGTTTCCCCAATGGTTTTTGGGCGTCCATCTGGGCGTGACGCTCGACGCGGCGGAGCAGGCCGCGTGGACCGGCCTGTGTGACGCGCTGGTCGCCAACGCGGCTACCCAGCCGCGTGTCTACGTACACCGCGACTACATGCCGCGCAACCTCGTGCCGGGAGAGCCGTTGCTCGGCATCCTCGACTTCCAGGACGCCGTCTTCGGGCCCGTGGCCTACGACCCGATCTGTCTGTTCAAGGACGCGTTCCTCAGCTGGCCCGAGCCGCGCGTGAGCGGGTGGCTGCGTTCGTACCGCAGTCGGGCGCAGGCCGCCGGCGTGCCGGTGCCGGCGTGGCCGCGCTTCGCACGCGACTGCGACTGGATCGGCTTGCAGCGGCACCTGAAGGTGCTCGGCATCTTCGCGCGCCTGGGTCACCGCGACGGCAAGGCCAAGTACGCGGCCGACACGCCGCGCTTCGTGCGCTACGTGATGGAAGTCGCGCCGTGCTATCCGGAGCTGGCGCCGCTCGTGACGCTGTTCGAGCGTCGCGTCCTGCCGAGGTACCCGTCCGCCGCATGACGACGACCCCGCGCGCGATGATTCTGGCGGCGGGGCGCGGCGAGCGGCTGCGTCCGTTGACGGACCACCAGCCCAAGGCTTTGACGCGCGTCGCCGGTGATACCTTGGTCGAGCGTCATCTGCGCCGGCTGGCCCGCGCCGGCGTGCACGAGATCGTCGTCAACCTCGGCTGGCTCGGCGCGCAGCTGCGGCAGGCGCTGGGCGATGGCGGTCGCTACGGCGTGTCGATCGCCTGGTCCGACGAGGGTTGGCCGGCGCTGGAAACCGGAGGCGGCGTGCAGCGCGCGCTGCCGCTGCTCGGCGCTGCGCCTTTCTTGCTCGTGAATGCGGATATCTGGACCGACTATCCCCTCGCAGATCTGCTGGCGCGGGCGCGCGAGCTGGCGCCGCGCGACCTCGTTCATCTCGTGACGGTCGCCAACCCGGCGCATCACCCGCGGGGCGATTTCGCGGTGCGGGACGGTCGGGTGACGGCCGGCGGCGAGCGGTGGACCTTCGCCGGCCTCTCCGTCCAACGGCCGGAGCTGTTCGCGCACTCGCGCCCGGGAGCGTTCCCGATCGCTCCACTGTGGCGGGAGGCGATCCACGCGGGGCGTGCCGCGGGTGAGCGCTACGCGGGCCGCTGGTTCGACGTCGGCACGCCCGAGCGACTGGCGGAAGCGGCGGCGTGGGCCGCAGCGCATCCGGACGAATAGCTGCGGCTGTCCGCTGCGATATGTGGGCAGCGCGCTTCAGAAGTCCGTCAGCAGGCGCGGCAGCTGGATGGCGATCACCGCCGCCTGGCCGGCGCGCACCCTCTCGATACCGTTCGCGATGGCGCCGGTGAGGTCCTCTGCCCGCGTGACGTTCATGCCCCACGCGCCCGTGGCCCCGGCCTCCATGGCGAAATCCACCGGCTGCGGGAAGTAGCCGCCCGGGAATCCGGCGCGGCGCGCATAGCCCGTCGGATGCAGGCGGTCGACTTCCTCGGTGCCGGTGTTGTAGCTGTTGTTCTGGAACACGATGCCGAGGAACGGCGCGCGGCAGGCGCGCGCCACCCACAGCGCGGAAGTCGGCACGCCGTAGGTCCAGAAGCCGTCGCCGATGACCGAGACCACCGGTCGTTCCGACTGCGCGAGCGCGCCGCCAAGCGCCGCGCCCACGCCCCAGCCGCCAGCGGTCGTATTGTTGCAGAAGTACTGCGCCGGACCCCGCAGCCGCGAATAGCGGCGCACGGGCGCGGAATAGACCGTGTCGTCGAACACGATGGCATCCTCGGGGAGCGCGTCGGAGACCGCCATGGCCGCCCAGTCAGGGTCGATCAGGTCCGTGCGATACCGGCTTTCGGGGAGCGCGCGGTCCTCGGCGCGCCAGCGCGCGACGTCAGCGGTCACCGCTTCGCGGCGCCGTCCGAAGACCTCCGTGGCGTCGTTCGTGTCGTGGGCGTCGGCCCACGCGAGGAGCGCGCGACAGAAGCGGGAGGTATCGGACACCAGCCGGCGGCTGGCCGGCAGGTCGAGCAGCGTCACGCGGGCGGTAACCGGGTCGGCGTCGACTACGACCACCGTCGCGTCGGCCGGTGGGTCGTCGACGCCCGCGATCCACGGCACCTCGCATTCCAGCACGATGACGAGGTCGGCGCCGGCCAGCACGCGGCGCGGGCTGTACAGCGCATCGTCGTAGGAAATGCACTGATAGCTCGAGGTCGGCTTGCAGCCGTTCGTGACGATGGCGCCAAAGCGCTCGGCGAAGCGGCCGAGCTCGAGACAACTCTGCGGGTCGACGCCGCCACGTCCGGTAACCACCACGACGCGGTGCGCCTCGATGAGCGCGTGGTAGACGGCGTCCACCGCGCCGCCGTCCGGCGCGCCGGGAAACGTCGCACCGCGGCGCGCGTAGGCAAGGCGCGAAGCGGGCA
>DASVGQ010000063.1:0-6880 GCA_036379455.1 Nevskiaceae bacterium | reverse complement strand
GCGTACGGATGCCGGGAGCCGAAGCGGACGAGTCGTTCCACTGGCGGAGCTTGCCGGTTTCGGCGCCTCGAGCGACGCCTTCCACGCCACGTCGCCGCGCCCCGATGGTGCCGGCGCGGCGCTGGCGATGCGCGCCTGCCTCGATGACGCCGGGGTGACGCCGGATGCGGTCGGTCACATCAATGCGCACGGCACGGGTACCCCCACCGGCGACGCGGCCGAGATCGCGGCGCTCGACGCCGTGTTCGGCGCGCACGGCCGGAGCGTGCCGCTTTCCGCGACCAAGTCGAGCACCGGACACCTGCTCGGCGCGGCCGGCGTGGCCGAAGCCATCATCGCGGTGCAGACGCTGCGCACCGGGCTGCTGCCACCGACCTTGAACCTGACCGATCCCGCGTTCCCGGAGTGGGACATCGTTACCGGGCACGCGCGGCATCTGACGGTGAGCACCGTGATGTCCACCTCCTTCGGCTTCGGCGGCCACAATGGCGTGGTGCTGCTGCGACGCCGGAGCTGAAAGAGGCGAGGATGGAGCGAGAGGCGAGGCACACCGAGCTGGCGGAACGTTATCTGCCCGGCGATCGGCTGGACCGCTTTCGCAGCCGCGCCGCGGTCTACGACCGCGAGAACCGCTTCTTCGACGAGGACCTCGCCGAGCTGCGCGAGTGCGGTTACCTGAAGATACTGGCGCCCGAGGATCGCGGCGGCGCGGGCCTGACGATCAACCAGACGGCGCGCCTGCAGCAGCGGCTGGCGACCGCGGCGCCGGCGACGGCGCTGGGCATCAACATGCACCTGCTGTGCTTGGCAATCGCGCGTGTGATGGCCGACCGCGGCGATGCGTCCCTGGCGTGGACCTTCGATGAGGCGGTCGCGGGCGAGATCTTCGCCCTCGGCGTCTCCGAGCCGGGCAACGACTGGGTGCTGCAGGGTTCGACCACGCGCGCCGAGCGGCAGTCGGACGGCGGCTATCTGCTGTCGGGTGCGAAAGTCTTCACTTCGCTGTCGCCGGCGTGGACCCGCCTTCTCGTTCACGGCCTGGACGACGCGGATCCGGCGCGCCCGCGGCTGGTCTACGGCTTCATCGAACGCGGTGTTGGCGTTGCGGTCACGGGCGAGTGGAACGTGTCCGGCATGCGGGCCACCCACAGTCGGACGACGATCCTCGAGCGCGCGCGGCTGGCGCCGGCGCGCATCGTTCGCAAGGTGCCGCCGGGGCGCAAGCCCGACCTGCTCACGTTGGCGATCAGCATGAACTTCCAGCTGCTCATCGGCTCGGTGTACGCGGGCATCGCCCGCCGCGCGCTGACGCTGGCCGCCGAGGCGCTGCGGCGACGGCACTCGATCAAGCATGCGGAGCAATTCGCGGAGCTGCCCGAGTTTCGCGTGCGGCTGGCCGATGCCTATCGGCGGTTCCTGCCGGTCGCGGCCGAGCTCGACCTGTACACGCGTGACGTCGATGAATGCGTCGACCACGGCAAGGCGTGGCCGTTGCTGCTGGTGGGCGCGCGCGTGAACGCATCGCGCGCCGCGCGCCGCGCCGTAGAGGTCGCGATGATGTGCGCCGGCGGCGCCAGCTACGCCCGCGGCGGTGAGCTGGAGCGCCTGCAGCGCGACGCCACGGCGTCGCTGTTCCATCCCGCGAGCGTCGACGCGGCGCGGCCGATGTATGCCGCGGCGCTGCTGGACGACTGAGGCGCGATGCCTGGTGTGGAAGGGCGGGAGGCGGGCAGCAGTTTTCGGGATGGAGGGCACGACAGTATGACGATGGCCGGACAGGAGCTGCTCGAGCGGGCCACCGCAGCGGCGCAGGGTTATCTCCACGCCGTGGGCGAGCGCACGGTGCGGGCGGAGCTCGGCTCCGACGAACTCCGGTGCCGGCTCGGCGGCCAGTTGAGCGAAAGCGGCGAGCCGCCGCTGCAGGTGCTGGAAACGCTGATTGCCTCCGGCGGGCGTGGCACCAGCGCGTCGCGCGGCGGGCGCTACTTCGGCTTCGTGACCGGCAGCAGCCTGCCGGTCGCCACTGCGGCCGACTGGATGGTGTCCGCGTGGGACCAGAACTGCGCGCTGCAGGTGATGTCGCCCTTCGTGGCCGCAGTGGAAGAGGTCACCGGCGGCTGGCTGAAGCAGCTTCTGGGGCTGCCGTCGGCGTGGAGCTACGGCTTCGTGACGGGCGGCACGATGGCGAATTTCACCGGCCTGGCTGCGGCACGTCACCACGTGCTGGAACGCGCCGGCTGGGACGTCGAGGTCGATGGCCTGTCCGGCGCGCCGCCGATCGAGGTGGTGGTCAGCGACGAGATCCACTACAGCATCGCCGTGGCGCTGCGGCTGCTGGGGCTCGGCGCCGCGCGCGTGCGCAAGGTGCCGACCGACGGGCAGGGGCGGATGCGGGTCGTGGAGCTGGCGAATACGCTGGCCGGGATCGACGGGCCGTGCATCGCGTGCGCGCAGGCTGGCAACGTGAATACCGGCGCGCTCGACCCCATCACAGAGATCGCGGCCGTCACGAAGCCGCGCGGCGTCTGGCTGCACGTCGACGGCGCGGTGGGCCTGTGGGCGGCCGCCAGCGACGCGCATCGCACGGCGCTGGCAGGCGTGGCATCCGCGGATTCCGTGACCACCGACGCGCACAAGTGGCTGAACGTACCCTACGACTGCGGCCTCGTGTTCTGCGCGCACCCTGACGCCCATCGGCACGCGATGTCGCTCGCCAGCGCTTACGTGCAGGCCACGGCGGGGGAGCGCGACCCGCGCGAATACGCGCCCGAGGAATCCCGACGCGGCAGGGCCGTGCCGGTCTACGCCGCGCTGCGGACGCTCGGACGGCGCGGAGTTGCGGATCTCGTCGAGCGCTGCTGCCGCCACGCGCGCCGTTTCGCCGAAGGGCTTTCGGCGGCCGGCTACGAGGTGCTCAACGAGGTGTCGCTGAATCAGGTCCTCGTTTCGTTCGGCGACCCGGAGGCAACGGGGCGGGTGATCGCCGCCATCCAGCGCGACGGTACCTGCTGGTGTGGGGGGACGCGGTGGCACGGCCGTACTGCCATGCGCATCAGCGTGTGTTCGCGGGCGACGACGGAAGACGACGTGGAGCGCAGCCTCGCGGCCATGCTCCGCTGTGCTGCCGCCGTCGACGCGCGTGGCGATTGATTCGGCCGGAGTCCAACGGGGCATTCATCGGCGTCAGTGATCTACCGTGCCGTATCGCTCGGCAGGCTGGTCGCGTGGCAGTCGTCGGCGGTATCGCGGTTGACTATGCCTGCGCTGTCCCCAGCTTCAGTGCCGCGGGCCTCACCTGCGCGGGTGCGTGCAAGCTCGTCAAGACTGCATCCCCGACCGCCCGCGCCTGATACGGAGGTTCGTTCATGTTCGAGTTTGAGGGCATCGACCACATCACGCTGCGCGTGCACGACATGCCGGCCATGCTGGCGTTCTACCGGGACACGCTGGGTTGCACGCTGGAGAAGGAGGAAAAGGAGCGCGGCCTGTATCTGCTGCGCGCCGGGTCGGGGCTCGTCGCGCTCCACCAGGCGGAAGGTTCGTCGTTGCCGCAGACGCGCTCCCGGCTCGACCACCTGTGCCTGCGGCTCGCGCACTTCGACGCGGAGAAGATCCGCGAGCAGCTGATGGCGAAGGGCGTCGCCTGCGGCCGCGCCGTCACGCGCGACGGCGCCATGGGCCCGAGCGAAGTGTTCTACGTGCACGATCCCGAAGGCAACGTCGTCGAGCTGAAGGCGCCGACGAGCGCCGCGCAGCCAGCCGGCAGCGAGCGGCGCGCCGCCTGACGCGTGGCGGCGCGGATATCGACAGGCGGGAGACCATGGTGAGAGGGAGCGCGCACAGCGTCACGTTCAGCGCCGATTGGGATGCACGACAGACTTCAGGCCGAGGCCGTCTGAACCAATTGAGCTGACGGCCTCGGACCTGTCTGCGTGGCCCCTATATTCCGTTCGCCTTGCGCACGTCGAATTTCATGCCGTCGTGCGCGACGACGATCAGCCCGTGGAAGTGGCGCGCCGCGTCCTGCGCGTAGCGGATGTAGTCGTCACCCACCACGCCGCCGCTGGAGATGTGCGTGAGCACCAGCATGCCGACGCCCGCGTCCCGCGCGAGCTCGCCCGCCTGCTCGGGCGTGATGTGCTCCTTCTGCATGTGGTGGTACCAGCCCTCCTGCTGTTCCTTGCTCATCGCCTGCCAGGTGCCGGTCTTCTCGCGGCGTGCGCGGATCTCGTCCAGCGCCAGGCACTCGGCGACCAGCACGTCGGCGCCCTTCGCGAGCCGCGTGACGTCCTCCGTCACGCCCGTATCCCCGGTGAAGACGATCGTCCTGCCGTCGCTGGTCACGAAGCGATAGGAGTAGGACTTGTACTTGCCGATCAGCGGGCTGCCCTTGGGGAACTGGAAGTGCGAGTTCTCCACGGCGGAGACGGTGATGTTGCCGTCCTTGTAGACCTGCCCGGTTCCGACGTCCGTGACCTTGAACAGCGCGTGGAGATCGACGGGGCTCGAGGCCTCGTCCGCCTGGCGGATGCGCGTGTCGATGTCGATGAAGTCGATGGCGGCGTTGGTCAGCTCGGCGGTGCCGGGCGGGCCGTATATGGCCATCGAATTCGCGCCGTAGTACCACTGCGTCGACAGCAGCGCCGGCAGGCCGTGCGTGTGGTCGCCGTGTGGATGGGTGATGAACAGCGTCTTGACCTTCTTGAGGTCCAGCCCGGCCTGCTTGATGCGCCGCGTGACGTTCTCGCCGGCGTCGATCAGGTACGGCGTGCCGCCCACGACCAGCATCTGCGAGTTCTGCGTGCGGTCCACGGTCGGCGGCGGCCCGGCGATCGTGCCCAACGTGATGAGTTCGACGACCTGCGGCTTTGCGGTGGTCGCGTCCTCGGCCCAGGTCTGGGCGGACCACGCCAGCGCGAAGCCCGAGGCGGCGATGACGGCCGCTGCCAGCGGCCGGCGAAGCGATGGATGCTGCACGGTGTTCTCCCTTTGCGTGTGCGCGGCGAGGATAACGGAATCGCGCTGAGGGTGAACGTCGCCGCCGCGTTGCGCCCGACGCTCAGGCGTCGAGACGCGTCATGCGCTGGTTGGCCGGGTCGCTCAAGTTCCGCAGTTGGAGCGCCAAGTAGTTGATTTTGCGCGAGGGCATTTTTGAAAATGTCACTACGCGGCGACGGGCGTCTGCGGCGGGGTCAGTTTCAAGTGCCTGAAGAGGTCGTGCTGGACGGGGTCCAGCCGGCCGATGCCGTGGTAGGTCCTGGCGTTGATCACGACGCTGTGTCGCTGGACCTGGCGCAGCAGGGCCAAGGCCTGGCGCGGCGACGTGGCGCTGCCGCTGGCCTTGAGCCGCATGCGTATGACGCGGTAGAGCACCAGCGCCAGGAAGCAGATCAGCGCGTGGGCGCGGATCCGTTCCGGCAGACGGTGGTAGACGGGGCCGATGGCCAGGTCGTTCTTGAGCACGCGGAAACCACGTTCGATATCCGCCAGCGACTTGTAGCGGGCCAGCACCTCGCGTGCATCCAGGTCGGTATTGGTGACCAGCAGCAGCGTGCCGTCCAGTTTTTCCAGGGCTTGAAGCGCGTCGGCATCACGCTCGAAGCTGAAGCGCTCGGCTTCAAGGTCGGCCTTGAGCACACGCGTCAGCCTGGCGTCACGGACCTTCTGGTTGAAGCGCAGGTAGGCGCCGCGGTCGCTGGCCCGCCGGCCGCGTTGCGGAATGCCGGCGTCGGCCTCGTCCAGCCGCCGGGCGAGCCGATCGCCCTCCGCCTCGATGGCCTCGATCTTTCCCATCCTGGACGCCTTCTGGGCCTGGGCACGTTCTGCGTCGTGCGCCACGATCAGACGCCGGCCTTGCCAAAGGGTTTCGCCCAGCCCTTCGGTGAGCTTCACGGCGGCCAGAGTTTCAGAGAATTCCGCATAGCGGCGCCCCGGCACCGCCAGGATGTACTCCAGTGGATGGCCCTCGGCAGTCTTGAGGCCCTCTACGGCCGCAAGGTTGTCGAGATTCAGCAGCCCGCGGTCGGCGATCACCACCACGCGCTGGATCGGAAACTGCCGGATCACCGCCTGGATCATCGGCAGCAGGGTGCCGGCCTCACTGGTGTTGCCGGTATGGACCTGATGGGCGATGGGCAAGCCCTCGGCGGTTTGCACGATGCCCAGCACAAACTGCCGGGCGATGCCGCCCGTGCGCTTGTTGAGACCGAAGGCGCGGAGGTCGTCTTCCATGTGTCCTGTGCCGTGGATACGCACCGTCGTCAGGTCGTAGAACACGACCGACAGCGTGTCGTCGACCAGAGGTCGCAACTGGGCCGCCACCGCCTTCTCCACGGCTTGCGCGTGATCCATCAACGCATCCATGGCCCGCAGCAGCTGGTCGTGCGTCACCAACTCTGGAACCTGGGGCATCGCCACGGTCTGAAGCCAACGCAGCACGCCCAGCTTGGAGCAGGGATCGCACAGGCGGTTGAAGGCCATCGTGCGAATCAGTGCCTCAGCGTGGAAGCCGCGATGCGACGAACGCACGGCACGTTTCAGTGCTCGCGACAGCCCCAGCTCCTCCCACAGGGATTGCAGGGCGAACAGATCACCGAAAGCCTTGGCGGATTCGAACACCGGCTCTGCACTCGCTCCGGAAGGCCGACCCAGGGCGCGCTGCAGTCCGCCGATCAGCGGCTCCAGATCCGCGGCCGTAAGCTGGTCCAGCCGCCCGAGATTGGCGACCAGCCGCTGGCGCGGCTTGCCCTCGGCATTGCGATACGCCTCTACCAGCTGCAGATAGGCTCGCCCGCCCGATCGGGACACACGCGTGTACATGACACGACTCTACAACATCTTTACCCATTCAGTGCACACGTCACTAATACATACGTGACAC
>DASVGQ010000062.1:0-15291 GCA_036379455.1 Nevskiaceae bacterium | reverse complement strand
CGCGCGCGGCGCGGCGCGCAAAGCGGTAGGTGTGGTGGTTGACGGCGGTGGTCTCGCGGATGAACAGCGCGTCGTACTCGGCGACGTGGCCGTAGTCGCTCTTGTCGAGCAGGTCGACCGACAGCCCCGCGTCCTCGGCGGCCTTCTCGAAGGCCTTGATCGCCTTCGCGTTGGAGGGCGGCAGCTCCTCCTTCTCGTCGAGCAGGATGCCGAGGTCGTAACGCGCCGAGTCCCGGCGACGACGTGGCGGGCTGCGGCGCGAGAAGTAGTCGCGCGCCGCCTGGTAGAGGTACTCGTGGTGCGCGGGCGGCACTTCGCCCAGCGCCAGGGCATGCACCGCGTCCACGCGCCATTCGTTCGCGCGCCACACGAAGCGCGCCTGCAGCAGCGGCGCGGGGAACAGGTTGAACAGCGCGCGGGCCAGCTGCGCGTGCCGCTTCGTGACGGAGGTCCCGAAGTAGGCGTTGAGGACGTACTCCTCCGAACCCAGGCGCGCGAGGCTGGAAGTGATCAGCTCGTCAATCTCGTCGTCGACCACGCCCGGTGATTCGGCGAGCTTGAGGTCCTGGACCGTGACGATGTCCGGCAGCGGCTTGTGCCCGCGTGCGCCGGCCAGCAGCGAGACGTAATAGCCGGTGGACTGGTAGCTGAAGGAGCGGCACAGGTTGTAGACGCGCGCCGCCCGCAGCCGCATCAGGCCGTCATCCGTCAGGTATTCCCACGCCGTGATGACGTCGACGCCGGGCACCTCGATCGGCCAGTCGGAGCGCCGGTCGATGACGACAAGGCCTCTCATCGCTGCGACAGAACGCGTGCGGTGGAGGCGGGTGGGGGCTTGTCGTTCGTGGCGTCGGTCGTGCCGGGCTTTGACGGCGCGCATCCTAGCACGTCGCCTGTGCCCGCCCGGAGGCCGCCTGTCAGCGTCATGCGAGCACGCCGTTGATGGGCGGCGTCATGGGGGCCTGCCGCCGGCCTTGGTGATTCCAGGCCGCTTTCAGGACCGGCCGGAGCCCGCGCCGCGCGCGATCGCCGGGCGTGCCTGCGGCGCGGCGGGAACAGCGAAGTGATCGCTGATGCGGACTGGTTTGATGTCGACCGGCTGGACGTTGGTTGCGGCGGCCGGAGCCGATGCCCCGAGCGTGACGCGGTTGTTGATGCTCACGGACAGCCACCACGCCGTGCCGATCAATATGAGGACCGGAATGAGCCACTCGAGCACGCGCATGCGCGCCGGATCGTCCACCGCGTCGTCGTAATGGGCGTCGGCGATGGCCTGCGTGTAGGCCGTGGGCGGAGCGTGCCCCGCGGTGTCGGTTGCTGAGGATTCAGGCATGTTCGGGAGCGTGTGTCGGCGAGGAAGGTAGCGTTGATGACGGTGGCAGCGTAGCGACTGACCCCCGGCGTGTCACGCAGGCGGCGTGTCGTGCACGGGCTTACCGCGGCGTAGCGTCGCACGCTACGCGCTGCGAGTGGGAACCATCGACGCCACCAACGACCTGCGCCAACCGCGTGGGCGCGCTGGTCGGCGGCTTGGTCAGGGCGCTCCACCTCGGGGAACTCCGCTTGGCGGATCGCAGCGTCCAGCTGAGTTGCTCGGGCAGCTTCCGCTGCGCGCGGCTTGTCGGCCGGTGCGCGCCACGCGCTGTGCTATCGTCGGCGCGCCCGTTGCGCGCGGCTACGCTCATGTGCCGCCGTGAGGATTCTCGAAACGGCTTCTGGAGGAGAGTCAACCATGTCCCAGTTTGTCCTCGTTCATGGATCGTGGCACGACGGATCCGCTTGGCAGCCGGTGGTCGACTACCTGGAAAGCAAGGGCCACAAGGCCTTTGCGCCGACCGTCGCGGGCCACGGCAAGAACGTGTCCAAGGCCGTGAACCACGCGCAGAGCGTGCAGTCCATCGTCGACTTCATCGTCAAGAAGGACCTGCGCGACGTCGTGCTGGTCGGCCACAGCTACGGTGGAACCATCATCTCCAAGGCCGTCGAGCAGCTTCCCGAGCGCGTCAAGCGGCTGGTGTTCTGGAACGCCTTCGTGCTGGCAGATGGGGAGTGCCTCAACGACAACGTGCCGCCGCACTACCGCACGCTGTTCGCGCAGCTCATCCAGCAGTCGCCCGATCGCGCGGTCATGCTGCCGTTTCCGGTGTTCCGCGAGGCTTTCATGAACGATGCGGATCTCGAGGCCGCCCAGCAGGCCTACGCGCAGCTGTCGTCCGAGCCCGACCAGTTCGACGAACGGCTCGACATGAAGAAGTTCTACGAGATCATCCGCTCCGGCAGGGTCGCGTGCAGCTACCTCAACGGCCTGGAGGACACGGCGCTGCCGCCGGGCGAGTGGGGCTGGCACCCACGCATGTCGTCGCGGCTCGGCCTCTACCGGCTGGTGCAGATGTCCGCCAGCCACGAGGCGATCTACAGCAATCCCGATCTGCTGGCGCGCAAGATCCTCGAGGCGGGGCGGGACTGACGACGGCTGGAGCCGTGTCTGCACCGGTGGTACCGCGGTCGCCATCTACGCGCCGCTCCTGCACGTGAAGGCCTTGGAAGGGGCGGCGGCGCCCTGCGGCGGAGCGCACGCGTCGCAGAGCCGTCGCTCCGCGGTACTGCTGCTGGGCGCATTGCTGGCGCTGTTCGGCTTGAGCATGCGGCTGCTGTTTCCGAGCCTCTCCGTGCTGCTGCCCGACATCATCCGCGATACGGGGATCTCGGCCGCGACGGCAGGCTACCTGACGACGCTCCCGGTGCTGTGCATGGGCGTCTTCGCGCCGCTCGCGCCGCCCAGCGCCGAACGCTTCGGCATGGAGCGTACGCTGTTCGTCGTCCTCCTCGTGCTCGCGGTGGGCACGGCGCTGCGCGGCTGGATGGGTGTGCCGGGCCTGTTCATCGGCTCGCTGCTGGCGGGCGCCAGCCTCGCCGTGGCGAACGTGCTGCTGCCGGCCCTGATCAAGCGTGATTTCGCGAATCGCGTGGCGCTGATGATGGCGCTGTACACCATGGCGCTGACCGCCAGCGGATCCATTGGTGCGGGTTTGACGCTGCCGCTGACGCACGCGCTTGACGGTTCATGGGCGCTGGGCGTGAGCCTGTGGGCGCTGCCGCCGGCGGTCATGGCGCTGTTGTGGACGACGCAGCTGCGGCGCAGGACGGTGGCGCGGGCGCGCAGCACGCAGCGCCTGCGGCGCTTGGCACGCGACCCGCTGGCGTGGCAGGTCACCGCCTTCATGGGGCTGCAGTCGGCGATGGCCTATTGCATGATGGGCTGGCTGGCGCCGATCCTCGTCGCGCGCGGCTTGCCCGGCACCACGGCAGGGCTCGTGACCTCCATCTGCCTGCTGATGAACGTGGTTGGCTGCCTCGTGATCCCGCCGCTGGCGGTGCGGTTGCCCGACCAGCGCGCGCTCAGCACGGTCCTCGCGTTGCTGTCGGGGGCCTTCATGCTGTGCCTGCTGTTCGCGCCGCTGGCGACCGTCTGGCTGTGGGCGGTGCTCACCGGCATCGTGCAGGGCGGGCTGCTGGCGGTGTCGCTGACGATGATCGTGCTGCGCTCGGGCGATGCGCGGGTCGCGGCGCGGCTGTCGAGCATGGCGCAGACCACCGGCTACCTCGTGGCGGCCGTCGGTCCGTTGCTCGTCGGCCTGCTGCTGGAGTGGACCGGCGGGTTTCCGGCTTCGGGCGGGCTGTTCGCGGCGCTGGCTGCCGGCTGCGCCATCGCGGGTCGGGGCGCCGGGCGGGCGCGGTTGGTGCGCGTGGAGCGCGTTCCGGCGGGCTGACGCGGCGCGCGGCGGCGGCCAGCGCCGCCGTTTTCCAATGCATCACGCGGATGGCGCGCTGTCGCGACGGCGTATGGTAGCGTCGCACTTTGCAGTGCAGAATCAATCGGTTGCAGCCCGTGTCACGGGACGACGACCGAGGCACGCGGAGTGCTTCGGGAGGCTTGCGGTGGCGGTGGCAGGAGAGGACGGCATGCGGCGTCGCGGCGCGGCTGTCGAGCATGGCGCAATCGGTCGGCTATGGTCGCCGCGGCCGGCCCGCTGCTGGACCGGACCGGCGGCTTCGGGGCGTCGGCCGTGCTGTTCGCTGCGCTCATCCTCGGCAGCGGCATTGCCGGCTGGGGCGCTGGGCGCGCGCGCTACGTCATGGTCGCCGGGTAGTCAGTGCGCCGACCCGGCCGCACCGCGGCGCGCGCGGCGATCCAGCAGCCACGCCGGGAATGCGGCGACGGCGATGGGCAGCTGCGCGTAGATGGGAATGAATGCGAGCGCGATGGAAGCCTGCGCGTCGCCGGCCAGATCCAGCGTGCCGTGCGTCCAGGCCAGCCAGCCAAAGCCGGCGGCACAGGGGGACGGGGAACCACCGCCAGCGTCGGAACGCGAAGCTCAGCGCGAGCAGTCCGCCGCACGCCAGTGCGTTGAAGCCATCGATATACAGGCCGTCGAACAGCGCCCGCATTGCTCCGCCCTGCGCGTACTGTGCGAGCCACCCGGTGCCGCCGGGAAGCCGCGGCGCATAAGGCAGCACGACGCCTACCAGCACGGCCAGCCGGCGCGTCAGGCGCATGGCGGATGACGCTCGTCCGGCGCGAGGCGAGCGTCGCCCGGTCCGGCCGATGAGGATGCTGCGATGGATTGCAGGCGCCCGCTGCGCTGCGCCGGTCGCGCGTGCCGCTATGGCGGCGCTTCGTCCGCCTCGAGGTCGTGGGCGGCGAGCCGGTACATGGAGCGGGCGAGCTCCGGTCCGTGGGGTCCGCCGGGAGCGGAGCAGGCTAGTGGCGGAAGTGGCGCACGCCGGTGAACACCATCGCCATGCCGTGCTCGTCGGCGGCGTCGATGACTTCCTGGTCGCGAATCGAGCCGCCCGGCTGGATGGCCGCGGTCGCGCCGGCCTCGGCGGCGGCGTCCAGCCCGTCGCGGAACGGGAAGAAGGCATCCGAGGCCACCACCGAACCCTGCGCGGAGAGCTTCGCTTCCGCAGCCTTGAGCACCGCGATCCGCGCGCTGAAGACGCGGCTCATCTGTCCCGCGCCGATGCCGACCGTGCGCCCTTCGTGCGCGTAAACAATGGCGTTGGACTTCACGTACTGGACCACGCGCCACGCGAACAGCAGGTCGTCGATCTCGTTCGCCGTCGGCGCCCGGCGCGTGACGACCTTCAGCTCGGCGGCCGAAGTCGCCCGCGCGTCGCGCTGCTGCACCAGCAGGCCACCCACCACCCGCTTGAAGTCGAAGTCGGCGGGCGGCGTGACCGGCCACGCGCCGCACTCCAGCACGCGCAGCTTGGACTTGGCGGCAAGCACGCCGGCGGCGGCGGCGCTGACCGCCGGCGCGATGACGACTTCCGCGAACTGGTGTGCGACGATGGCCCGCGCCGTCGCCTCGTCCACCTCGCGGTTGAAGGCGATGATGCCGCCGAAGGCCGAGGTGGGATCGGTCTCGAAGGCGCGCAGGTAGGCCTGCTCCAGTCCCTCCGCACGCTGCGCCACGCCGCAGGGGTTGGCGTGCTTGACGATGACGCACGCGGGCTTGCCGAAGCCCTTGACGCACTCCAGGGCGGCGTCCGTGTCGGCGATGTTGTTGTAGGACAGCGCCTTGCCTTGCAGCTGCCGGGCGGCGGATACGCAGCCCGGCGCGGGGGGTTCCTCGACGTAGTAGGCCGCCTGCTGGTGGGGGTTCTCGCCGTAGCGCAGGGCCTGGCGGCGCGTGAACTGCATGCCGAAGGTGGCCGGCAGCAGCGCGTGCGAGCCGTCGGGCTCGACGCCCGACAGCCAGCCGCTGATGGCGGTGTCGTAGCGCGCGCTCAGGGCGAAGGCCCTGGCGGCGAGTCGCCGGCGCAGCGCAGCTGAGAGACCGCCGCCCCGGATCGCCGCGGCGATCTCCGGATAGTCGACCGGGTCGACCACGACGCCGACCCACGCGTGGTTCTTGGCGGCCGCCCGCAGCATGGCCGGCCCGCCGATGTCGATGTTCTCGATGGCCTCGTCGAAATCCACGCCCGGTTTGGCGACCGTGCGCTCGAAGGGGTAGAGGTTCACCACGACGAGGTCGATGGGAGGGATGCCGTGCTCCGCCATGACCGCATCATCGACGCCGCGGCGCCCGAGCAGGCCGCCGTGGATTTTCGGGTGCAGCGTCTTCACGCGGCCGTCCATGATCTCCGGGAAACCGGTGATGCTGCTGACGTCGCGTACCGGGATCCCCGCATCACGCAGGCAACGCGCGGTGCCGCCGGTGGAGAGCAGCTCGACGCCCGCGCTGACCAACGCCCGCGCGAGCTCGACGAGGCCGGTCTTGTCGGAGGCGGACAGCAGCGCGCGTCGTACGCGGATCGGGCGTTCGTTCATCGAACCTGCAGCGGTGGAGATCATGAGTGGGTTCGCCGGGACCGGGCGATGAACCTGCGGGCGTGGGCGGCGCCGCGCGCCGGCGTGGCGGGCGCGACGTACCGCCGCGAGTCGCCGCGATCGGATGTCACGCCAGATCCCGGGCTGCGATCCGGTAGACGGAGAGCTTCTTGCGCAGCGTGGCGCGGTTGATGCCGAGGACGGCGGCGGCGCGCGACTGGTTCCCGCCGCAGTAGCGGAGCGTCGCGCGCAGCAGCACCGGCTCCACTTCGGCGAGCACGGTTTCGTAAAGGTGGACGGGCGCGTGTCCGTCGAGCGCCGCGAAGTAGTGCTCGAGGCAGTGCGCCACCGACTCGCGCAGCGGTGCGGGCTGGGAAGCGTCGTTGGCAGCAGGACACGACATGCGCATCAAGGTCGAAGGGGTTTGCCGGGTGGTCCGCTGCGCACGCGCCGGGAGGGCCGCGTAGCGCCGCGTGCGGGGGCTTCGGGGCCATCAAGTTACTCGGCGCACCGGGCGGGTGCAACGTCCGGACGCACCGTCGCCGGGCGCTTATGGCGGCCCGGTGAGACGCCGTGCGGACAGGCGCAGCCAGCCGTCGCGCACGGCCGGCAAATCGAAGTGGAACCAGCGGCCGTAGGCGCGCTCGATCTTTTCGCGCTGCGTTGGCAGCAGGCCTGCCAGTGCCAGCCGACCGTCGGCGCGCAGGTGCAGCGCGAGCGCCGGCGCGAGCGCGACCAGCGGATTGGCGAGGATGTTGGCGACGAGCGCGTCGGCGCGCAGGTCGTCGGGCAAGTCCTCGGGCGGCAGCACGTCGATGCGGTTCGCCACGCCGTTGCGGGCCGCGTTGTCGCGCGTGGCGAGGAGCGCCTGCGGGTCGAGGTCGACGGCCGTGGCCGCTGCCGCGCCGAGCTTGAGCGCGGCGATGGCGAGGATTCCGGAGCCGCAGCCGTAGTCGAGGATGCGTCGACCGGACAGAGGCTCTGCGGCGAGCCAGTCGAGGCACAGCGCGGTGCTGGGGTGCGTGCCGGTGCCGAATGCCAGGCCCGGGTCGAGGTCGACGACGACGGCATCGCGCGCAGCATCCGCGGGCAGTGGCTTGCCGGCGGGGCGCACCCACAGGCGCGCGCCGAAGCGCATCGGTTCCACGCCTTCCTGCCAGCGCCGCAGCCAGTCCTCGTCGGCGATCTCGCGCGTGGTGAAGACGAGCGCGTCGCAGCCGGGCATCGTCGACCGCAGCAACGCCCGGACCGCGCCGAGGTCGGCGCCGGCAGGGAACAGTCCGATGCTGGTGGTGTTCGGCCACAGCGGCGTTTCGCCGGGCGCCGGTTCCAGTACCGGGTCGTCGGCCGCGTCGCGCTGCGTCACCGCCTCGGCGCCCGCGGCGCCCAGCAGCTCTGCCGCGAATTCCGGGTGGCGGCTGGTGACGGCGAGCTCGCGCCAGCGTGCGCCCGTCTGGCCGGGCCTGCGCTCTGCCACGGGCAGCGCGCCTTCAGGCCCGGTTCTTCGCCACTTCCGCCGCCCAGCGCTCGATGCAGCCGCCGAGGTGGTGGATGTGGTGCGTGGCGTGGACGAACTTGTCGTCGTTCATGATGCGCATGTGCAGCGGGATGTTGGTCTTGATGCCGGTGATGAACATCTCCGACAGCGCCACCCGCATGCGCGCGATCGCCGACTCGCGGTTCGGCCCGTAGGCGATGAGCTTGCCGATCATCGAGTCGTAGTTGGGGGGCACGCGGTAGCCGGCGTAGATGTGGGAGTCCATGCGGATCCCCGGTCCGCCCGGCTGGTGGTAGCGCTCGATGACGCCGGGCGAGGGCAGCAGGCGGAAGGGATCCTCCGCGTTGATGCGGCACTCCACGGCGTGCCCGCGCAGCACGATGTCCTCCTGGCGCAGCGTGAGGCGGTTGCCCGCCGCGATGTTGAGCTGCTCGTGGATCAGGTCGACACCGGTCACCATCTCGGTGATGCCGTGCTCGACCTGGATGCGCGTGTTCATCTCGATGAAATAGAACTGGCCGTTCTCATAGATGAACTCCATGGTACCGGCACCGCGGTAGCCGATGCGCTTGCAGGCATCCACGCACAGCTTGCCGATGCGCGCGCGCTGTTCCTCCGTGATGCCCGGCGCGGGCGCCTCCTCGACCACCTTCTGGTTGCGGCGCTGCGACGAGCAGTCGCGTTCGCCGAGGTGGATGGCGTGGCCCTGGCCGTCGGCGAGCACCTGGAATTCGATGTGGCGCGGCGTCTCGAGATATTTCTCGAGGAACACCGAGCCGTCCTTGAACGCGGACTCGGCCTCGTTGCTGGCCATCGCGATGGAGCGCAGCAGCTCGGCCGGCTTGCGCACCACGTGCATGCCGCGGCCGCCGCCGCCGGCGGCGGCCTTGATCAGCACCGGGTAGCCGATCTCCTCGGCGGCCTTCATGCAGGCGGCGTCGTCGCCGCGCGGCAGCTTGTCGCGCGTGCCCGGCACGCACGGCACGCCGGCGGCGATCATCTCGCGCTTGGCGCTGGTCTTCTCGCCCATCAGGCGGATGGTGTCGGCGCGCGGGCCGACGAACACGAAGCCGGACTTCTCCACGCTCTCGGCGAAGTCGGCGTTTTCCGACAGGAAGCCGTAGCCGGGATGGATCGCGTCGGTGTCGGTGATCTCGGCCGCCGAGATGATCGCGCCCATGTTGAGGTAGCTGGCGGACGCCGGCGGTGGGCCGATGCACACCGCCTGGTCGGCGAGGGCGACGTGCATCAGGTCGCGATCGGCCGTGGAGTAGACAGCGACGGTCTTGATGCCGAGCTCGCGGCAGCAGCGCTGGATGCGCAGCGCGATCTCGCCGCGGTTGGCGATGAGGACCTTGTCGAACATCGGAGGTCAGGCCGGTTCGACGGCGAACAGGGGCTGGTCGAATTCGACGGATTGACCGTTGTCGACCAGGACTTCCGCAATCGTCCCGGCCACGTCCGAGTCGATCTGGTTAAGCATCTTCATCGCCTCGATGATGCACAGCGGCTGACCGGGAGCGATGGCCTGCCCGACTTCCACGAAGGGTTTGTCGTCGGGCGACGGCGCGCGGTAGAAGGTACCGACCATCGGCGCACGGACGATGTGGCGCGTGTCGGCGGCAGCCGGCTTGGCGGCTGGCGCCGCGGTTTCCGGAGCTGCGGCCGGGGCCGCGCCGACGGCGGGTGCGCCCGCGGAAGCCGGTGGCGCGAGATAGGAATACTGCGCGGGGATGAGGGTGGTCGGAGCGGCGGCCGCAGAGCGCATCTGGCGGCTGATGCGCACCGACTCCTCGCCTTCACGGACCTCGATCTCGCTGATGTGCGAGCGCTCCACGAGGTCGATGAGCGTCTTGATCTTTCGCAGGTCCATGGTGCTTCTCGCTATGGGGGATGGCTCTCAGGCGGCCTTGGCGCGCCTCTGCAGCAGGCGGTCGGCGCCGCACAGCGCGAGCTGGTAGCCGTCGGTCCCGAAGCCGATGACCAGGCCAGCCGCCACGTCCGACAGGTAGGAGTGATGGCGGAACGGCTCGCGCGCGTGGATGTTGCTCAGATGGACTTCGATGAACGGGATGCTCACGCCGAGCAGCGCGTCGCGCAGCGCCACGCTGGTGTGCGTGTAGCCGCCGGGATTGAAGACGATACAGGCCACTCCCTCCCGCTTCGCTGCGTGGATGCGGTCGATGAGCGCGCCTTCATGGTTGGACTGGAAGCAGCTCAGCCGATGGCCGAGACGGGCCGCGGCGTCGACCAGCTGGGCCTCGATTTCGGCAAGCGTCGTGTAGCCGTAGGTTTCAGGCTCACGCGTACCGAGCAGGTTGAGATTGGGGCCGTTCAACAGCAGCAGAGCGCTCACGGCACGCATCCGGCGGGGGATCGCGGCATTCTCGGCGAATCAAGCCGTCGGCGCAAATCGCGAAAGATCGCGGCGGATGACACGCGTAGTGATAAATAGCCGCGGGATTGAGCGTGCTCAGGCGCTCTGAGGAGGCAGATGTTCGCGGATCAGCGTGTCGAGCTGCGCGGCGCTGAAGGCGCCGAGATGGTTCGTGATGATGTGCCCGTCGGCGCCGATGAGGACCGAAAACGGCAGCGCGCCCGGGTCGTTGCCCAAAGCGCCCATGGTGCGGATCATCTCCTCAGGCGTGCCGGTCATCACCGGATAATCGATGCCGAGTTCGCCAAGCTGGGCGCGCACCGCGGCGGGATCGTCCACCGCCGGTCCGATCACCTGGAAGCCGCGCGCGCCGTACTTCTTCTGCGCCGCGACGAGCGCGGGGATCTCGACCCGGCACGGGGCGCACCAGGTTGCCCAGAAGTTCACCAGCAGCAGCTTGCCGTGCCAGTCCGCGAGCCGGTGCGTCTGGCCGTCCAGGCCCGTGAAGGTGATGTCCGCCAGCGCCACCGTCGTCGCGCTCGCGGCCGGTGCGGAGCTACTGCTGCCGGAGCTCGGCCCGACGTAGCGGTACAGCGCGAAGCCCGTCGCGCCGGCCACCACGCCCGCGACGATCGCCGCCGAGAACAGCCGCACGATCCGGGCCATGGCTCAGCGCCCCGCAGGAATCGATGAAGTCTGCTGCACGGCTACCGTGCGCGTCAGCGGCGGGTAGCACACGCCGCGGTCGGCGCAGCCCTGCACGGTCACTTCGACCGTGCGCGGAAACTGGCCTGCCGGCGGCACGTAGCGCACCGCGAGGTGGCCACGGTAGATGTGCGTCTCGCCGAAGAACTCGTCCTTGTGCGGCTGCGCCGGCGGCAGCTCCAGCCTCCCGGCGCCGGGAGGGTCGCCCGGGATGTCCACCTTGATGCGGTCGCGGTACAGGTAGTAGCCCGGCGCCACGTTCCAGTCGAGCCGCAGGCGCCCGTTTGCCCACGTCACCGGTTGCATTGCGAAGGCCTGTTCGGCCGGCAGCAGCGCGGCGCCCCCGGACGGGCCGCTCCATGTGAAGTCCGCGGCGCCCGCAAGCGGTGCGCCAGCGCACAGCGCGGCGCAAAGCAGCACGCGCAACCCGGTCATATCGTGGAGCCCCTCAGCCAGTCGAGGTACGCCGGCAGGCCGGCGTCCACTGAGACTGCGATGATCTCGGGAAGTTCGTAGGAATGCCGGTCGCGCAGCGCCTGTTCCAGCCCGGCGTAGCGGGCCTTCGTGGTCTTGATCAGGAGCAGCGCCTCGCTGTCACGTTGCACGCGTCCCTGCCAGCGGAACACCGAGGTCACGTCCGGCAGGATGTTGACGCAGGCGGCCAGGCGCGCCTCCACGAGCACGTTGGCGAGCGTCTGCGCGTCGCCTTTCGGGCAGGTCGTCAGGACGATGAGCGCTTCGATTTCGGCCACGGCGGCTCCGGCCACATCGGGAACGCGGCATTCTCGATGGCGGGGACTGGCCCGTCAAAACCCCACACCCCGGCGTGCGCCGAGCCGGTACTGGCGGTGCGTCCAGCCGTGGCGGGTGCCGTTCGACGTGCGGCGTATCATGGCGCGGTCCATTTTTCAGCCTTCACGGAAGCCATGTCCGAGCCCCTGAACCGCCGTTCCCACGTCATCACCGAAGGCGTCCAACGCTCGCCCAATCGCGCCATGCTGCGCGCCGTCGGCTTCGGCGACGGCGACTTCACCAAGCCCATCGTCGGGGTGGCCAACGGCCACTCGACCATGAACCCCTGCAACGCCGGCATCGGCTCGCTGGTCGAGCGCGCCACGGTGGCACTGCGTGCGGCGGGCGCGATGCCGCAGATGTTCGGCTTCCCGACCGTCACCGACGGCATCGCCATGGGCACCGAGGGCATGAAGTACTCGCTGGTATCCCGCGAAGTGATCGCCGATGCCATCGAGACGGCCGTGCAGTCGCAGTCGATGGACGGCGTGCTGGGCATCGGCGGCTGCGACAAGAACATGCCGGGCAACATGCTGGCCTTCCTGCGCATGAACGTACCGGCCATCTTCTGCTATGGCGGCACCATCAAGCCGGGCCACTGGAAGGGCAAGGACCTGACAATCGTCTCCGCGTTCGAGGCGGTCGGCGCCTACACCGCGGGAAAGATGAGCAAGGAGGACTACGAGGGCATCGAACGCAACGCCTGCCCCTGCTTCGGCGCCTGTGGCGGCATGTACACCGCGAACACGATGTCCAGCGCCATCGAGGTGATGGGCATGAGCCTGCCGTACTCCTCGACCATGGCCAACCCCGACGACGACAAGGCCGATTCGGTGGCGCAGTCGGCGGCGGCGCTGGTCGCGGCGATCAAGGCCAACCTGCGTCCGCGCGACATCTGCACGCGCGAGGCCTTCGAGAACGCCGTCAGCATCGTCATGGCCATCGGCGGGTCGACGAACTCCGTGCTGCACCTGCTGGCCATGGCCAGCGCCGCCGGCGTACCGCTGACGATCGAGGACTTCGAAGCGATCCGCGAGCGCGTGCCGGTGTTGTGCGACCTCAAGCCCTCAGGGCGCTACGTGGCGGTGGACCTGCACAAGGCCGGCGGCATCCCGCAGGTCGAGAAGATGCTGCTGGCGCACGGGCTGCTGCACGGCGAGTGCCTGACGATGACCGGCAGGACGGTCGCGGAGAATCTCGCGGATGTCCCCGACGAGCCACGCGCCGACCAGGACGTGATCCGCCCATGGGGCAAGCCCATGTATCCGAAGGGTCACCTGGTGATCCTCAAGGGCAATCTCGCGACCGAGGGCTGCGTGGCGAAGGTGTCGGGCGTCAAGCACCCGCACATCACCGGGCCGGCGCGCGTGTTCGAGTCCGAGGAGGCGTGCCTGCGCGCCATCCTCGACCACCGGATCCAGAGCGGCGACGTCATCGTCATCCGCTACGAGGGCCCCAAGGGTGGGCCGGGCATGCGCGAGATGCTGGCGCCGACCTCCGCGCTGGTCGGCGAGGGCCATGCGGACGACGTCGGCCTGATCACCGACGGCCGCTTCTCCGGCGGCACCTGGGGCATGGTCGTGGGACACGTGGCGCCGGAAGCGTACGTGGGCGGCACGATCGCGCTCGTCGAGGAGGGCGACTCCGTCACCATCGACGCGGACCGCAAGCTGCTCCAGCTCAACGTGGCGGACGACGAGCTGGCGCGCCGCCGGGCGGCATGGAAGCAGCCGGCGCCGCGCTACACGCGCGGAGTGATGGGCAAGTACCTGCGGCTGGTGGGAACCTCGAGCCGGGGCGCGGTAACCGACGTCGCGTGAGGACCAGCCCGCCCGATCCGGCGACAGGACCCGTGGACCGGGCGGCGTAGACGTCCATGTCGATCCTCGTCTTCTCGCTGCTGGTGGCATTGGGGTCGTTCGTCGCCGGCACGCTCGGCGCGCTGACCGGCCTCGGCGGCGGCGTGGTGATCGTACCGCTGCTGACGGTCGGCTTCGGCGTCGAGCTGCACTACGCCATCGGCGCGTCGCTGGTGTCGGTCATCGCGACCTCCTCGGGCGCGGCGGCGGCCTACGTGCGCGACGGCTACACCAACGTGCGCATCGGCATGTTCCTCGAGATGGCCACGACCTGCGGGGCGCTGCTGGGCGGGGTCCTCGTGGCGCTGCTGCCGACGCACGCGGTGTCCATCATCTTCGGCGTCGTGCTGCTGTTCTCGGCCTTCTTCTCGACGCACCGCGGCGATCCGGCGCCCTTCAACCCCAAGCCGGGAGATCCGCAGACCTTCGCCCAGCGCATCCGCATGACCGGCACACTGCCGACTCCGGGCGAGGGCGGCGGGCGAGTGGCCTACGTGGCGCGCCGCGTGCCGCTCGGCTTCGTGCTGATGATCGTCGCCGGCATGCTCTCCAGCCTGCTCGGCATCGGTTCCGGCGCCTTCAAGGTGCTGGCGATGGACAACGCCATGGGCCTGCCTTTCAAGGTCTCGACGACGACCAGCAACTTCATGATCGGCGTGACCGCCACCACCGGCGTCGGCGCCTACCTCGGCCACGGCTATATCGATCCGGCGCTGGCCATGCCCGTAATGCTCGGCGTGCTGGCAGGCTCGCTGGTGGGCGCCAAGGTGCTGGTGCGGGCGCGTTCCAAGTACCTGCGTTACGCGTTCATGCTGGTGCTGCTGGCGCTGGGCGTGCAGATGATCCTCACCGGCGCGGGCATCGGCCATGTCTGAACCGCGACCGCACGAACGGCACGACTGGAGCGACACGCGCGTCGACCACGCCATCGGCCTGGTGCTGCGCCTCGGGGTGGTGATCTCCGCCATCATCGTGCTGTTCGGGGCCGTGCTCTACCTGCTGCACCACGGCGGCGGACTGCCCGACTACCGCGTGTTCCACCGCGCCTCCGCTAACCTGATCAACTTTCCCGACCTGTTCGCCGGCGCCGCGGCGCTCAACGGCATCGACATCATCCAGATCGGGCTGCTGGTCCTGATCGCCACGCCGATGTCTCGCGTGGTGCTGGCCGCCTACGCCTTCTTCCGCCAGCGCGACCTGCTCTACGTGCTCGTCAGCGCCGTGGTCTTCGCGGTGGTGATGGTCAGCGTGTTCTTGGTGCGCTGAGCCCGGCCAGGGTGAACAGGCGCTGGGCGTTCACGGTGGTCTGGCGGGCGAGCTCTGCAGTGTCCACACCGCGCAGCGCGGCGATGTCATCGGCGATCCAGGTGAGGTACGCCGGCTCGTTGCGCCGGTGCGGCGGCCGGGGCCGCAGGCTGCGCGGCAGCAGGTAGGGCGCGTCGGTCTCGATCAGGAGCCGCGCGGCGGGAATGCGCGGGACGAGCTCGCGCAGGGGCAGGCCGCGGCGTTCGTCGCACACCCAGCCGGTGATGCCGATGTCGCAGTCGAGCGCCAGATAGTCGTCGAGCGCTTGGGCGCTGTCCGTGAAGCAATGCACCACGCAGCCGCGCAGCGCCTTGCGGTAGTCGCGCAGGATGGCGAGGAAATCCGCGTGCGCGTCGCGCTGGTGGAGGAACACCGGCTTGTCGGCCTGCACGGCCAGGCCGAGCTGGGCGATGAAGGC
>DASVGQ010000061.1:0-2679 GCA_036379455.1 Nevskiaceae bacterium | reverse complement strand
GGCCACCGCCAACGGCTGCTGCATCTGCGCGCCGCGGCCGAGCGCCAGAGTCAGCGGCAGCAGCGTGAGGATCATGGCGATCGCCGACATGAGGATCGCGCGGATGCGCTTCTGGCCGGCTTCCATCAGCAGCGCCGGCAGCGCGCGCGAGGATTCGCCGGCGCCGCGTCGACGAATCTGCGCGAGCTCGGAGAAGTAGAAGATCGCCAGCTCGGTGACGATGCCGACGATCATTGTCATGCCCATCATCGCCGAGATGTTGAGCTCGATGCCGGTGACCCACAGGCCGATGAACACTGCGCAGATCGCCAGCAGCGGCTGGATCAGCACGACGATGGCCGTCACGATGCTCTCGTAGAGGAACAGCAGCAGCGTGAAGACCAGCGCGAAGGCCGCGATCAGTACGATGCTCATCCCGCGGAACGCGATCTGCTGCTGCTGGTACAGCCCGCCCAGCTCGTAGTACATCCCGGCCGGCAGCTCGCCGGGCTGGTCCAGCACCTGCTTGACCGCGCGCATCGTCGAGCCGAGGTCGCGCCCGGCCACGCGCCCGGTCACCGCGAGCATCCGCTTGAGGTTCTCGCGGTCGATCTCCGGCTGGCCACGCTGCTCGCTGACCGTGGCGACGCGCGACAGCGGGTAGACGTGCCCGCGGCCGTCGCTGATCGGCAGCGCCTCGAGCTGGCCGATCTCGGCCCGGTCGGCGGGCGGTAGCCACACGCGCACCGCCACCATCTTCGCGCCTTGCGGCAGCTCCGCCGCCACCGAGCCGGAGACCGCCGCGCGCACCTGATCGGTGACACTGTGCGGATCGAGTCCGAGCAGGGCCGCCTTCGCCGGATCGACGTGGATCTCCAACGCGTCTCCCGCCGGGTTGATGCCGTCGCGCACGCTCACGATGCCGCGGATCCGCGCGAGTTGCGCCGCCACCTTCTTCGCCGCCGCGTCGAGCGCGTCGACATTGCTGGAGAACAGCTTGACGACCACCGGCTGCGGCGCGGAGGTCAGGTCGCCGATCATGTCCTCGAGCAACTGCGAAACATCCACGTCTAGCCCCGGCACCCGGGCCACGATTTCCCGTCGGATGTGCTCCATCACGACCCACGTCGGCGGACGACGGCCGTTCTTCAGGCGCACGAAGAAATCGCCCGTGTTCGCCTCCGTGAGACCGCCGCCGAGCTGCAGCCCGGTGCGCCGCGACCAGGTGTCGACGTAGGGGTTGGCGGCGAGAATGCCGCCGACTTGTTCTAGCAGTCGGTTCGTTTCCTGCAGCGAAGTCCCCGGCTTCGACAGGTAGTCGAGCGTGAAGCCGCCCTGGTCCATGCGCGGAAGGAAGCCGCTGCCGACCGATTTGAAGGCCACGGCGCCGACCGCCACGAGCGGCACCAGCCCGATGAGGATCAACGCGGGTGTGGCCAGCAGACGTGTCAACAACCATTGGTAGCCGCCGGTCAGCCGCCGCCACAGCCGCGTCGGCGCGCGTTCGCGCGCGTGGCGCTCCTTCATCCACAGCGCCGCGAGGATCGGCACGATGACGAAGGTCAGGAGAAACGAGATCACCAGCGCGGCGGCCATCGTCAGCGACAGCGCCTTGAAGAACGCGCCCGTGACGCCGGTCAGGAAGGCCAGCGGCAGGAAGATCACGATCGTGGCGAGCGAGGATCCCGTCTGCGGCCGCGCGAACTCCCGCACCGCCTGGGTCACGCGACCGCGCAGCGGGCCGGAGAGCTCGCGCATGCGCCGCATGACATGCTCGAGCATGACCACGACGTCGTCCACCAGCAGGCCGACCGCCGCTGCCATGCCGCCCAGCGTCATCATGTTGAAGCTCATGCCGAAGATCCTGAGCAGCAGCGTGGTGATGGCCAGCGTCGCCGGCACCACCAGCAGCGCGATCAGGATCACGCGCGTATTGCGCAGGAACACGAACAGCACGAGGCCCGCCAGCACGATGCCGATCAGGATCGCGTCGCGCACGCTGGCCGCCGACTCGCGCACCAGCTGCGTCTGGTCGTACCAGTTCGCAAGCTTCACGCCTGCCGGCATCTGCGGGGCGAAGGCCGCGAGCCGCTCCTTGACCGCGTCAGCCATGGCGAGGCTGTTGGCGCCCGGCTGCTGGAAGACCTGGATCAGGACCGCCGGACGCCCGTCGGCATAGGTGCGAATCCACTGCGGCTGGATGCTGCGCTCGACGCGGGCCACGTCGCGAAGCCGTACGACGCCGGACGGGCCGGCGCGCAGCACCACGTCGCCGATGGCCGCCGTGTCCGCCGGCTGATTGTTCGCCAGCAGCAGGAACAGCTTGTAGTGGTCCGCGAGATGGCCAAGGGCCGAGATGTCCGCCGCCTGCGACACGGCGCGCGTGACATCCGCCAGCGTCAGGCCCTGCGCACGCAGCCTGGCCGGATCCACGTCGACATGGAACTCCGCGATGCCGCGCCCCTGCACGTCGACGTTTGCCACGCCCTTCACGCCCGACAGCAGCGGCCGCAGCTGGTACTGGGCGAGATCGTAGAGCTGGGTCTGCGTCAGGCTCTGGCTGCGCAGGCTGTACGCCAGGGTTGGTTCATCGATGGTCGGGCTCATGCGCACCGCGTGGATACGCGTGCCTGCCGGTAGCTCCGGCAGCACCTCGCTCATCGCCGCGTTCACGTCGAGAAAGGCGCGCGCCATGTTCGC
>DASVGQ010000060.1:0-12887 GCA_036379455.1 Nevskiaceae bacterium | reverse complement strand
GGCGCATCCGCAGGCCACGCGTCCGCACCCATCGAAAGTCACCGGCTCTCCGCAAAGCAGGCAGCGTGCATCCATCAACCTGGCCGCGGCGCAGGCGCAGAAGCTCAACGGCGGCGGCCGAGTGCTTTCCGTGCGCGAGACGAACACCGGCTATCACGTCAAGCTGATAAAGCAGGGGGAAGTGCGTATCGTCGTGGTTCCGCGCAACTGATGGGCAACGGGTATGCGGGCACTCGTGATCGAGGATGACAAGCAGCTGCGTCAGCTGATCGCCGGATACCTGGAGGGCGATGGCTTCGTCGTGGATACCGCGGCGGACGGCGAGCAGGGCATGTACATGGTCGAGGAATTCCCGGTCGACGTCGCCATCATCGACCTCGGCCTGCCGAAGATCTCGGGCATCGAGATCATCCGGAACGCGCGCCGCAAGAGCCGCGCGTTCCCGATCATGATCCTGACCGCCCGGGATGGCTGGCAGAACAAGGTGGAAGGTCTCGAAGCCGGCGCCGACGATTATCTGGTCAAGCCCTTCCACAAGGAGGAGCTGCTGGCACGTACCCGCGCGCTGCTGCGCCGCAGCGGCGGGTGGAGCCAGCCGCAGCTGGAATCAGGATCCTTCGTGCTGGACACGGCCGGCAAGGTCGTCACGGTCGACGGCCACCGCGTCGAGCTCACGTCCTTCGAGTATCGCGTGCTCGAGTTCCTGATGATGCACGCGGGTGAAGTCGTGTCGAAGACGACCCTGGTCGAGCACCTCTACCGGGAAGACGAGGAGCGCGACAGCAACGTGATCGAGGTCTTCATCCGCCGCCTGCGCGCCAAGCTCGACCCCGGGGCCACGCTCAACCCCATCGCTACGCTGCGCGGCAGCGGCTACCGCTGGAACCTGCCGCGCGGGTAGCGCCGCGATGATGGCGCTGCGGCGATGGCGGGCGGCGGTTGCCCGGCGCGCGGCCGGCATGTCGCTCTCGGCGCGCCTGCTGCTGGCGGCGAGCTGCGTGCTTGTAGTGTTCATGGTTGCGGCAGCGGCCGGACTCGAGCAGGCCTTCATCCAGAGCGCGCTGCAGTCGGAACGAGACCGTTCGCAGGGGCTGGTGTACGCGCTGCTGGCCGCCGCCGAGTCGCAGCCCGGCGCCGGGCTGTCCGTGCCGCTCGGCGCGCTGCCCGATCCGCGCCTGGCGCGTCCGCAGTCCGGCCTCGAAGCGGTGATCTTCAACAGCCGCGGAAACGCCGTCTGGCGATCGCCCAATCTCGCCGGGCCGCTGCCGCCGGTCACGGCGCCGAGCGTCGGCAACAGCCTGCTCGAGCAGACGGACAAGCGCTTCGTCTTCTCCTACGGCGTCCGATGGCACGCGGAACACGAGCGCGCGCACCGCTATACGGTGACGCTGCTCGAGGACGATACGGCCTACGAAGCGCAGCTCGCGGTCTACCGCCACACGCTGTGGAGTTCCCTCGCCACCGCCGCGTTGACGCTGGTGATCCTGCAGTTCCTGCTCCTGCGCTGGAGCCTCGCGCCGCTGCGCCGCCTTGCCGCAGAAGTGCGGCGCATCGAAAGTGGAGACCGCCACGAGATCCGCGGGCACTATCCGCGCGAGCTCACGACGCTGGCGCGCAATCTGAATGACCTCATCCGCAACGGGCGCACCCACCTCGCGCGCTACCGCAACGCGCTCGGCGATCTCGCGCACAGCCTCAAGACGCCGCTCGCGCTGCTGCGCGCGCTCGCGGAAGACGAGGCGATGCCGGAGGCACTGCGCCGGCGCATGGACGAACCCGTCACGCGCATCCAGTACATCACCGACTATCAGCTGCGTCGTGCGGCGGCCGCGGCGCACGGCGTGCTTGCGGCGCCGGTGGACATCCACGAGCTGACGGACAAGGTATTGAGCGCGCTTGCGAAGGTCTACACGGAACGGCACTTCGAGCTGCGCAACGCGGTCGACGAGGGCCTGCAGTTCCGCGTGGACGAGGGGGATCTCTACGAGATCGTGGGCAATCTCGCGGACAACGCCTGCAAGTGGGCGCGGCACGTAGTGATGGTGTCAGCCACCCGGCGCCCCGGCACGACGCTGGTGGTGGAGGACGATGGCCCCGGCTTTCCCGCTGATACCGATCGGCTGCTCACGCGCGGGGTGCGCGCCGACACGCGCGTGGCCGGCCAGGGCATCGGGCTTGCAACGGTCGCGGACATCGTCCTGCCCGGCGGCGGCGACATTGAACTGGGCCGCTCCGCGACGCTCGGCGGCGCGCGCGTGGTCGTGCGCTGGCCGGCGTGAGGTGCCTCAGGCCGGCGACACCCGCAGGAAATGCTCGCGGTAGTAGCGCAGCTCGGCAATAGAGTCGCGGATGTCGTCCAGCGCGCGGTGGCGGGATTGCTTGTCGAAGCCTGCCGCGACGCTCGGTGCCCAGCGCTTGCACAGCTCCTTGAGCGTGCTCACGTCGAGGTGGCGGTAGTGGAAGTAGCGCTCCAGCTCCGGCATCCAGTGCGCCAGGAATCGTCGGTCCTGGCAGATGGTGTTCCCGCAGATGGGCGAAGCCCCCGCCGGCACCCACTGCTGCAGAAAATGCAGCGTCTGCGCTTCGGCCTGCCGCTCATCAATGTGGCTGTCACGCACGCGCTGGATCAATCCGGAGCGGCCGTGGTGCTCGGTGTTCCAGGCGTCCATCGCACCCAGCCGCGCATCGTCCTGATGCACTGCCAACACCGGTCCCTCGGCGAGGACGCGGAGCGCCTCATCGGTCACGATCGTGGCGATCTCGAGGATGCGGTCACTTTCCGGGGCAAGTCCGGTCATCTCGAGATCGATCCAGATAAGGTTTCCGGGGTCGGATGGCATGGCCTTGACTCGAAGAATGGGCGGCGATGGTAACGCGTCGTATGTGCAGCAAGGCGCCATGACGACGAGCTGAAGAGCCCCCGACATCGCGGGCTACACTATCGGCCCTAACGCTGGAGCCACCAAATGAACGATCTCAAGAGCCGTCACTGCATCCCGTGCGAGGGCAACGTCCCGCCGCTGACGCTCGAGAAGGCACAGGCGCATCTCAAGTCCCTCGATCCGCGCTGGAAGCTGACGGAGGAACACAAGGCGCTGGAAGCCGACTTCGAATTCAGCAACTATTTCCGCACCCTCGCCTTCGTCAACGCGGTGGCCTACATCGCGATCCATGAAGACCATCACCCGGATCTGAGCTTCGGCTACCGCAACCTCCACGTGCGTTATTCGACGCACGCGATCGGCGGACTCTCGGACAACGACTTCATCTGCGCCGCGAAGGTCGACGCGCTCCAGTAGAGCGCCGCGCCCGCTATCGCTCCCAATTTCATGCGACGGATCAGCGAATACGACGCGCGCGACTGGATGCGTGGCCTGCCGGTCGTGCACGGCTTCAAGCAGACGCGCAACGACCTGTCCCTCCAGCTGTTCCTGCGCCAACGCGCGGCCGGCATGGCGCCGTTCATGGAGCGGCTACGCACGCTACACGCGGACACGCTGGCGGCCGTCGTGGCCTTCGAAAGGCCGGACGTGCTCGGCTGGCTACTGTTCGAAGCGCGGGAACATCTACGGGACATACAGCTCGTCGTCTTCGACAACTCCCGCCATCGCGCCCTGCGCCCGGCTATCGCCGCCGTCTGCCGCAAGGCCTGTGTGCCCTACCTGCCGCTGCCGTGGAACCCGACGCACCACGTCAACCGCAGCCACGGCCGCGCGATGACGTGGATCCATCGCAACGTGTTCCGGCCGCTGGCACCGAAGCGTTTCGGTTTCATCGATCACGATCTGATCCCGATCCGTCGGTTCTCGCTCAGCGAGCGCATGGGGGACGCACCTGTCTACGGGCTGCGCCAGCCGTCCGAGTATCACTTCCGGCGCTGGTCCCTGTGGGCGGGTTACTGCTTCTATGACACCCGAGCCGTAGCGGCGCGGCGGCTGAACTTCCTCTACGACTTCGGCGCAGGACTCGACACCGGCGGCCGCAATTGGACGCCGCTCTATCGCAGCCTCGACGCGCTGTCACTGCCCACTGCCAGTGAAGAAGCCGGCCACCTGCACCCGGCGGGCCTGCCCGAGCAGGAGGTCAGCGTGCTCGACGGCGCGTGGATGCACATCGGCTCCGTCAGCTACAACGACAACTATCGCGGACGCAAGGCCTACTTCGACGCGCTCGAGGCCCGGCGCCGCGCCGGCGCGCCGTGGACAGAGCTGATGACGCTGCCTTCCGATTCTTCGGACGGCAGCTGAAGTTCACGCCGGCGTGCGGCCGCTGAGCGCGTGCGCCAGCGTGCTCGAGTCCGTGTATTCAAGCTCGCCGCCCATCGGCACGCCGTGCGCGATGCGGCTGGCCTTGATGCCCTGGCGGTGCGCGAGCTCCGTGAGGTAGTACGCCGTCGCCTCCCCTTCCACGCTCGGGTTCGTGGCGATGATCAGCTCCTTGACGTCGCCCTGCGCCAGCTCCGTTTCCAGGGTATCGAGCCCCAGCTCCTCGGGACCCATTCCGTCGAGCGGTGAGAGGCGTCCCATCAGCACGAAGTAGCGACCGCGATAGTCGGTGCCGTTTTCGACGGCGAGCAGATCCGCCGGCGTCTCGACGACGCACACCAGCCCCGTGGCGCGCCGGGCGTCAGTGCAGTAACGGCAGCGGCCGTCCTCGCAGAACATGCGGCAGTGCGGACAGTGGCCGACGCCGTCCAGCGCTCCGGTGACCGCGTGAGCGAGCGCGGCGGCGCCCTCCCGGTCACGCTCGAGCAGGTGAAAAGCCATGCGTTGGGCGGTCTTCGGACCGACGCCCGGGAGGCGACGAAGGGTGTCGATCAGCGCACTCAGGCGGGGGCCGTAGCGTTGATCCATCGACGCGTCAAAGCCCCAGCTGGCCCAGATCCAGTCCGGCCGGCAGATTCATCCCGCCCGTGACCTGCGCCATGCGCGACTTCGTCTCGCTCTCCAGCTTCTGCGCGGCGTCGTTGATGGCCGCGGCGACCAGATCGCTGAGGAACTCGCGATCCTCCGCCAGCGCATCGGGCGCAATTTCCACGCGGCGCGCCTCGTGCTTGCCGTTGAGGGTCACCTTCACGAGCCCGGCGCCGGCGTTGCCCGTGACCTCGAGCTGCTGGAGCTCTTCCTGCAGCTTGCGCATCTTCTCCTGCATCTGTTGCGCCTGCCGCATCAGCTGACCGATGGCCTGTTTCACGTTTTCCAGCTCCTGGATCTGTGGGGGATGCAACCAGCAACAGCTTATTCGACCGGCCGCACGCTGCCCGGCTGAAGCGTCGCGTCAAAAGCCTCGCGCAGCGCTTCGGCGGTCGCGCTGGTCGCGAGCCGGGCCTCGGCGTCTGCCTGGCGCCGCGCGCTTTCGCGCGCCTCGACGCGCGCCGGCGTCTCCAGCGCCTCGTCGCCACCGGCGACGATCTCCAGCGCGCCCTCCAACGCGCCGGCGTCGCGCAGCGCCTGCTCCAGCCGGCCCTGGCGCTCCGCGTTGATCAAATGCGCATATGACGGCTCGACCACGAGGCGCAGCGCGCCGCCGTTTGCCGCGTTCGCGACGCAGTGGCGCGCCAGCTCCCGGTCGAGCCCGGCGAGCCCCAGCGTTTCCACCGTCGCCCGCCACGAAGCGGGCTCCGTGCTCGCGGGTATCGGCGTTTCCTGCTCCGCAGAGGTTCCCTCTGCGGGAAGCTCCGCGGCAGCGACGCGCGTGGACGCCGCGCGGTCAGGAGCGGCCGGCGGCGACGGCGCCGCGATCGCCGCGGTCGATCCGCCGGATGCCGTGCCGGAGGCTCTCGACGGCGACTTCGGCACGCGCCCGCCCACCGGACGGAAGGCATACATGCGGATCACCGCCATCTCGAAGCCGATGCGCGGATCCGGCGCCCAGCGCAGATCGCGGCGCGCGTGAACCGCGATCTCGTAGTACAGCTGCACGTCCTCCGCGGGGATCTGCGGCACCAGATCACGCAAGGCGACGTCGTCCTCCGGGCTCTCCGCGGAAGGCAGCACCTGCAGCACCGCGATGCGCTGCAGATCCGCGGCCAGCGTATCAAGCAGCGCGGCGTAATCCGGCACCTGTTCGGCCAGGCTGTCCAGATGTGTCACCACCGCCGCACCCTCGCCCGCGTGGATCGCCGCCAGCACGTCGAGCAGCCCGCGTTCGCCGACTGTCCCGAGCATCTGCTCGAGTCCCGCACGCTCCAGCGGCTCGCCGCCGCTCCACGCGATGGCCTGATCGAGCAGCGACAGGCCGTCGCGCATCGAGCCGTCAGCCGCGCGTGCCAGCACGGCGAAGGCTCCAGGACCCGCCGCAGTGGCCTCGCGCTCGGCGACCCGGGCAAGCGCCTCGCGGATCACTTCCACCGGCAGGCGACGGAGGTTGAAGCGCAGGCAGCGCGACAGCACGGTGACCGGCAGCTTCTGCGGATCGGTGGTGGCGAGAATGAACTTGACGTGCGCCGGCGGCTCCTCGAGCGTCTTCAGCAGCGCGTTGAAGCTCGCCGTCGACAGCATGTGGACCTCGTCGATGAGGTACACCTTGTAACGACCGCGCGCCGGCGCGTAGGCGACGTTCTCCAGCAGCTGCCGCGTATCGTCGACCTTCGTGCGGCTGGCCGCGTCGATCTCGATGAGGTCGATGAAGCGACCCTCGTCGACCTCACGGCAGGCGTCGCACTCGCCGCAGGGCGTCGAGCTGACGCCCTTCTCGCAGTTCAGGCACTTGGCGATGATGCGCCCCAGCGTCGTCTTGCCCACACCGCGCGTGCCGGTCAGCAGCAGCGCTGGATGCAGGCGATCCTGGTCGAGCGCATGGCGCAGCGCGCGCACTACCGGCTCCTGGCCGAGAACTTCGTCGAATTGGCGCGGGCGATAGCGCCGCGCAAGGGCCAGATAGCTCACGATCCGAGAAACCGGATATCCACGCGCCTATTGTCCGGGATCGGTTGTGGAGCCGCCAGCGCTGCGCCGCTTTTCGGGCGCGTAGGCGGTGGCGCTGACCTCGAACTCCAGCTGCGGCAGGGCCAGCGCCGGCACGCCGACCATCGTCCACGTTGGCCGGTGATCCCCGAAGGCCGCGTTGCGCGCGTAGACGACGGCGTTGAGGTCGCGCATGTCGGTCTGGTAGGTGGTAATGGACGTCACGTCCGAGAGACTCGCGCCGGCCGCGCGCAGCACGCGCGCGAGGTTGGCAAACGCCAAGGATGCCTGTTCCTCGAGGGTCTTGCCGTAGGCGCCAGTGGCGGGGTCGTAGCCGACCTGGCCCGACACGGTGATCCACGGCCCGACGCGTACCGCCTGCGAGTATCCGTACAGCGACGCCGACAGGCGCGCATCATCCGGCACGATGTATTGCGGATGCAGGGGCGCGTTCAGGCTCGCGCAGCCGGCCAACAGCAGCGCCGCCAGGGTTGTGACGCAGAAGGTGACGACGGTGCGTGGGCTTCTCATGCACAGACTCCGGAGATTCCGGGCGCCGGCCCGGCCGTGGATCGTACGCCGCCCGCTAGAATAAGGCCTTGCGCGAGACGCCCCGACGTGCCCACCAAGCCGAACATGAAGCGTGCAGCTCCGTGCCCACGCGGCGTCGTGCGCAGCCGGAGCACGTGCCGCTGATGCGCGCCGCCGCGCGCTGGAATCCGTGGCGACATCCACGGCTGGCCGTCGTCGCCAACGTCGTCGTCCTGGCCGTCTTCGGTGCGGCGGTACAGCACTACTGGGGCTGGCAGCACCTGCTCGCACCATGGCATCGCATCGGCGCGGAGGTGGCATTCGTCGGCGTGTGCGGCATGCTCGTCAGCTACACGCTGCGCGCGCTGCGCGTCTACCTCGCCGAGCGCGAGATTCCGCGCGGCCAGCTGTGTGCCTCGCTGCGGCTGATCCTCATCAGCAACGTCTTCAACATTCTGCTGCCGATGCGCAGCGGCGAGGCCAGCTTCCCGATCCTCATGCGCCGCTGGTTCGGCACCGACCTCCGGCACGGAACCGGCACGCTCATCTGGCTGCGCGTCCTCGACCTCCACGTGCTCGCGGCGATCGGCGTCGCGTGCGCGGCCTTGGGCTGGCTCGGTCGCGACCAGCTTGCGATGGAGTGGATCCCGGTCCTCGCCGCGCTGTGCGTCGCCGCGCCGGTCGCGGCCTACCTGCTGCGCCGACCGCTCGCACGGCGCTTCGAGCGGCACGCCGGCCGGCTCGCGCGCACCGCGACGGAGGCGATGGGCGCGTTGCCCACGGCACCCGGCGGCCTCGTTCGCGATCTGGGACTGACGTGGGTGGCGTGGGGCGTCAAGCTTGCGAGCCTCGGCTATGTGCTCGCACGGCTGGCGAGCCTGTCTCCGGCGCTGGGCGTACTGGGCGCGATCGGCGGCGATCTGTCCACGGTGCTGCCGATCCACGCGCCGGGTGGCTTCGGCACCTTCGAGGCGGGGGTTCTGCTGCTCCTCGCGCCCGCCCGAGCGCCTACTCCGGCCCTGCTGGCCGCCGCCGTCAACCTGCACCTGCTGGTGCTCGCCACCGCCATGGGAGCGGGGGGGCTCGCGTGGCTCATGCCGCGCCGCCGCGATCCAGCGCCCTGACCCATTGCTAGACTGCCGCCCCCTGCAGGGAGAAACCCGGGTGCCCCAAGCGCCATCGTCGTGTCCCAGCCTGTCGATCGTCATCCCCATGTACTGCGAGGAAGACAACGTCACGCCGATGGTCGACAGCGTGCACGCCGGCCTGCAGGACTACGCCGGGCCCTGGGAGCTGATCTGCGTCGACGACGGCAGCACCGATGCCACCGGCGCCCGGCTCCTCGCGGCCGCCGCTCGGCGTGGCACCCACATCCACGTTATCCGCTTTGCGCGCAATCACGGCCAGACGGCCGCGATGCAGGCGGGCATCGACGCGGCGCGCGGGGAGCTGATCGCGACGCTGGACGGCGATCTGCAGAACGATCCTGCCGATATCCCGCGCATGGTCGACGAGCTGCAGGCGCGCGATCTCGATCTGCTGCAGGGGCGTCGCGTACACCGCCAGGACGCACTGATCGCCCGCAAGCTGCCGTCGCGCGTCGCCAACGCGCTGATCGCACGCCTCACCGGCGTGTCGCTGCACGACTACGGCTGCAGCCTGAAGGTCTACCGGACCGCGCTCATCCGCCGCATCCACCTGCACGGCGAGATGCACCGCTTCATCCCGGTCTGGGCGGCGATGGAGACGTCGCCGGCGCGCATCGGCGAGACGGACGTCCGTCACCGCGCGCGCGTACACGGCACCAGCAAGTACGGCATCTCCCGCACTTTCCGCGTCATCCTCGATCTGCTGACCGTCTTCTTCTTCCTGCGTTACCGCGCGCGGCCGGGACACTTCTTCGGCTCGATCGGTCTGCTGCTCGGAGCCATCGGCGGCGCGGTCATGGTGTGGCTGCTGGTCGACAAGTTCATCCTCGGCGCGAATATCGGCAACCGACCGCTGCTGCTCACCGCGATCCTGCTGCTGGTGTTCTCCATCCAGTTCCTGACGACGGGCGTGCTCGCGGAGATGCTGGTGCGCCTCCCCGACGCGCGCACTTCGACCCCGGCCCTACTCGACCCTCCGCCGATGCCAGGCGCGGCGATCGGCTCCACGGACGGCTGGTATCACGCGTCGCCGGTTACCGGGGGCACATCGTCGCGTGACGCCCGCTGACGCCGCGCCGGCGCGCACGCCGTGGAACTGGTGGCTGCTGCTCGCCGCCGCCGCGTTCATAGGCTTCGCGAGCAACATCTGGAACACGCCGCTCTTCGACCTCGACGAGGGCGCCTTCTCGGAAGCCACGCTGGAGATGATCCGCTCCGGCAACTGGCTGACGACGACGCTGAACGGCGTCCCCCGCTACGCCAAGCCGATCCTGACCTACTGGCTGCAGGGCGCATCCGTCGAGATCTTCGGCGTGCACACCTTCGCGTTCCGGCTGCCTTCGGTGCTGTGCGCCTGCCTGTGGATGCTGGCGGTCTGGCGCTTCAGCCGCAGCCATCTGCCCAACCCGCGGGGCGCGCTGGTCGCCGCCCTTGTCGTGCCGCTCGGCCTGATGAGCGGGATCATCGGTCACGCCGCCATCGCGGACGCGGCGCTGAACCTGTTCCTGGCGCTGACGCTGTTCGACGTCTACCGCTACTTCGAACGCCCGGCGCGCGCGCCGATGCTGCGCGTGTATCTGTGGATGGGGCTCGGCCTGCTCACCAAGGGGCCGGTGGCGGTGGTGCTCCCGCTGGTCGCCGGCACCCTGTTCTTCCTCTGGCAGCGTCGCGGCCGCGACTGGCTGCGCGCGCTGCTGTTCATTCCGGGCTGGTGTCTGACGCTGGCGATTCTCGCCGTATGGCTGGTGCCTCTGTACCTGCACGGCGACGGCGGCTTTCTCGCGCACTTCATCCTCGGCCAGAACGTCGACCGCTACACCAGCACGATGCAGGGCCACGGCGGCCGCCTGTGGTACTACTTCCTGTGGTTCCCCCTCATCCTCCTGCCGTTCACGGCGCTTGTGGTGCCAGCGTTCCGGCATGGAATCCGCCGGAGCGCGGATCCGCTCGACGCGTGGCTGCTGCTGTGGTTCGCCGTCACCTTCGTGATCTTCACGTTCTCGTCGACGCAGCTGCCGCACTACCTGCTATACGGCTGCAGCGGCCTGTTCGTGCTGCTCGGCAAGTACCACGAGCGGGCGCCGGCGAAGCTCTGGACGCTGCTTGGCGCGCTGCTCCTGGCGCTGCTCTACGCGGCGCTGCCGTGGATCCTTCCGCACGTACCGGTGCCGCCGCGCCGGGCCTTCGCTGCAGGCGTCATCGCGCTGGCCGAACGCAGCTTCCAACCGCTCTACTACGCGCTCGCTTTCGCCAACCTTGCGCTGGTCGTGGCGTTGATCGCCTGGCGCGGGCTCGCCGCCTGGCGCGCGCTGCTGATCGCCGCTTTCGCGCAGGCCGTCGTCCTCTGGTGGGCCGTCGTACCGCTGGTCGCCGCCGCGCAGCAGGCACCGATCCGCGAAGCCGCGGCCATCGCGCACCGGCTTGACCAACCGACCGTCAGCTTCCACACCCATCTGCCAAGCTTCAGCGTGTACCGCGGCGCCGCGACGCGAGATGGGCTGCCGGCTGAAGGTGGACTCGTCTTTCTCAGCAAGGATCAGTTGCCGGCGCTGCGCAGGGCCCTTCCGCACGCGGATCTGGTAACGATCTACGAAACCGGCGGTGTCGTACTGCTCGAACGTGAGGAAAGCGCCACACCTCGTTTACCCGGATCGGCCCCGCGTCTACAGTAGGATCGGCAGCTCGTCAGCGCGGTCGTCACCGCATTCCGTCGCCACGCTACACGCAGCAAAAACCGACAAGGAGATCCAGATGCGCGAAGCAGTCATCGTCGCCACGGCCCGGACGCCGCTCACGAAGGCCCACCGCGGCGAGTTCAACATCACTTCCGGGCCGACGCTCGCGTCATTCGCCGTCCGCGCCGCCGTCGAGCGCGCCGGCATTGATCCGGCGACCATCGACGACCTCATCCTCGGCTGCGGCTATCCGGAAGGCACGCAGGGGCGCAACATCGCCCGCCAGACGGTGGTGCGCTCGGAGCTGCCGATCACGATTCCCGGTGTCACCGTCAGCCGCTTCTGCGCGTCCGGCCTGCAGGCCATCGCGCAGGCAGCGGCCCATATCGTGATGGACGGCGCGACCGTCGTGGTAGCGGGCGGGCTGGAGAGCATCTCCGCCATCAAGACCCGCGCCGGGAGCGTCGATCCGTGGATCGAGGAGCACAAGCCCGATCTCTACACCACGATGATCCAGACGGCCGACATCGTCTCCAAGCGCTACCACATCAGCCGCGAAGCGCAGGACCGCTTCTCGCTGGAGAGCCAGAAGCGCACGGCGGCGGCCCAGGAGGCCGGCCGCTACAAGGAGGAGATCGTGGCCTGCACGACGACCATGGCGATCCACGACAAGAAGACCAAGGAAGTCATCGGCCAGGAGGAAGTGACCATCGATCACGACACCTGCAACCGTCCCGGCACCACCTACGAGGCGCTCGCCGCCCTCAAGCCGGTCAACGGCCCCGATGAGTTCGTGACGGCCGGCAACGCCTCCCAGCTGTCGGACGGCGCCTCCGCCTGCGTGCTGATGGAGGCGCGGCAGGCCAGTCGCCTTGGACTGGAGGCGCTCGGGGCTTTCCGCGGCTTCGCGGTTGCGGGCGTGGAGCCCGATGAGATGGGCATCGGCCCGGCTGCCGCGGTACCGAAGCTGCTCGAGCGGCATGACCTCAAGGTCGACAACATCGACCTGTGGGAGCTCAACGAAGCCTTCGCGTCGCAGTCGCTGTACTGCATCGACAAGCTGCACCTGCCGATGGAGCGATTGAACGTCGACGGCGGCGCCATCTCGATCGGCCATCCCTTCGGCATGACCGGCGCGCGCCTCGTCGGGCACCTCCTGATCGAGGGCCGACGCCGCAAGATCAAGCGTGCGGTGGCGACGATGTGCATCGCGGGAGGCATGGGCGCGGCCGGGCTGCTGGAGATCTACTGAGCGCTGCGGTCATCACGCGCGTCGCGCCGATCCGGCGCGCCTGACGACGCGGTACTCCGGCGTCGCGCGGCCCATGGAGCCACGGACCGCGCCACCTAAAGCTACCTAAAGCTGAGGTGGCCCGCACCAGCGACACTCCGGCGCCCGGCAGCACCGCTACCGTTGCTCCCTTCCGGGCCTGGCGGAGTTCACGGATCGCCGTCGCGAAGGCACCGGCGCGGACCACGCGGCATTGTCGACGATGGCCGCGCGGCGAACAAGCGCGGTGGAGCGGAATCGCTCTCGATGAGGCGCCGCACTACCGAACCAGCGCCCTTCCCGAGAACCCCAGAAGCCCGAGAGCCGTGCCCCGCTGGCCCGCTCAGTCCCGCGCGCC
>DASVGQ010000059.1:0-2797 GCA_036379455.1 Nevskiaceae bacterium | reverse complement strand
GAGCTGATTCCGAAGTGGCGCCAGGTCATCGTGTTCGAAGGCGAGCATGTGGAGAAGGGCGAAACCGTCGTCGACGGCGAGCCGAGCCCGCATGACATCCTGCGCCTGCTGGGCGTGGAGCCGCTGGCCTCGTACCTGGTCAAGGAAATCCAGGACGTGTACCGCCTGCAGGGCGTGAAGATCAACGACAAGCACATCGAAGCGATCATTCGCCAGATGCTGCGCAAGGTCGAGATCGTCGAGCCGGGTGACAGTCATTACCTGCGCGGCGAGCAGATCGAGCGCGTGCGGATCAATGGCGAAAACGATCGTGCCGAAAGCAAGGGCGAGCGCCCGGCGCAGTATCAGTCGATCCTGCTGGGCATCACCAAGGCCTCGCTGGCGACCGAGTCGTTCATCTCGGCGGCCTCGTTCCAGGAAACCACCCGCGTCCTCACCGAGGCGGCGGTTCGTGGCACACGCGATACCTTGCGTGGCCTGAAGGAAAATGTTATTGTCGGCCGTCTAATTCCGGCAGGTACAGGCTTGGCGTACCACGCATCGCGTCGTCGCCAGGGCGGTTTGTCCGCCTCGGATCTGGAAACTCTCTCCAGCGCCACGCCTGCAGCTTCGTTCGCCGAGGCTCCGGTCGGTAGTGAAAACGGTGTCGAGTAAGCCTGTTAGGGGCATTGCTCGCTGACATACGAAATGAGGTGCATGGACGCACCTCGTGTTCGGGTCCAGGACGACTGAGCGTTGGCTTGCCTATGGCAAGCTGCTCATGTTAAATTCCCGCTTCTTGGCAGACCGAGCTTGATCGGGCTGCCTTTATGTTTTCAGGAACAGCTACGCATGACGACAGTCAATCAGTTGGTGCGCAAATCGCGCAGCCCCAAGACCTACAAGAGCGGGTCGCCGGCCCTGCAGAGCAGCCCGCAGCGTCGTGGTGTCTGCACCCGCGTCTACACGACCACCCCGAAAAAGCCGAACTCGGCGTTGCGCAAGGTTGCCAAGGTGCGCCTGACCAACGGTTTCGAGGTCATCAGCTACATCGGTGGCGAAGGTCACAACCTGCAGGAGCACTCGGTGGTGCTGATCCGCGGCGGTCGCGTCAAGGACCTGCCCGGTGTGCGTTACCACACGGTGCGCGGCAGCCTGGACTGCGCTGGTGTCACCAAGCGTCGTCAGTCGCGCTCGAAGTACGGCGCCAAGCGCCCGAAGAAGTAATGTCGCGCGGCCCTCGCTGGCCGCTTTACAGGCGGGCAGGAATGTCCGCGAAAATAACGGACAACAAACATGTCGCGTAAAGGTTCACATCCCGCCCGTCTGGTTCTGCCGGATCCCAAGCATGGCAGCCAGCTGATCGCCCGCTTCATCAACATGGTGATGAAGAGCGGCAAGAAGTCGGTCGCCGAGAGCATCGTCTACGGTGCCCTGCAGCACATTGGCGAAAAGAACGCCGAGCCGGTGGCTCTGGTCGAGAAGGCGCTGAACAACATCGCTCCGGCGGTCGAAGTGAAGTCCCGTCGTGTCGGCGGCGCCACCTATCAGGTGCCGGTCGAGGTGCGTCCGGGTCGCCGCATGGCGCTGGCCATGCGCTGGGTCATCGATGCGGCGCGCAAGCGCGGCGAGACCTCGATGCCGCGCAAGCTGGCTGCCGAGCTGCTGGAAGCCTCCGAGAGCCGCGGCGGCGCTGCCAAGAAGCGTGAAGAAACGCACCGCATGGCCGAGGCCAACAAGGCCTTCTCGCACTACCGCTGGTAAGTGCGTTTTCCGTGCCGCCTTCATCGGCGGCACGAGTTGGCTGATGGCTCTGTGCCTCGCCGATGGCGGCAAAAGGATCCGGCGCCCATGCCGGACTTTTCATAAAAGCTGCAGCCGGATGGCTGCGTGAATCCTGGGCAGGATCGCCCGATACAGGTAGATATCCATGGCACGTACCACTCCCCTCGCGCGCTATCGCAACTTCGGCATCATGGCGCACATCGACGCCGGCAAGACCACCACGACCGAGCGCATCCTGTTCTACACCGGTGTCAGTCACAAGATTGGCGAGGTGCACGACGGTGCGGCCACGATGGACTGGATGGAGCAGGAGCAGGAGCGTGGCATCACCATTACGTCGGCGGCAACGACGGCGTTCTGGAAGGGCATGGACGGCTCCATGGAGCAGCACCGCTTCAACATCATCGACACCCCGGGACACGTCGACTTCACCATCGAGGTGGAGCGCTCGCTGCGCGTGCTCGACGGCGCGGTGTTCGTGCTGTGTGCGGTCGGTGGCGTGCAGCCGCAGTCCGAGACGGTGTGGCGCCAGGCCAACAAGTACCGGGTGCCGCGGCTTGCGTTCGTCAACAAGATGGACCGCACCGGTGCCAACTTCGACAAGGTCGTCAGCCAGCTGAAGGCCCGCCTGGGTGCGCACCCGGTGCCGATGCAGGTGCCGATCGGCGCCGAAGACGGTTTCGAGGGCGTGGTCGACCTGCTGAAGATGAAGGCGATCATCTGGGACATGGAATCCCAGGGCATGAAGTTCGAGTACCGCGACATCCCGGCGGATCTGGTCGACGCCGCCACCGAAGCGCATGCGTTCATGGTCGAGTCGGCGGCCGAAGCCACCGAAGAGCTGATGAACAAGTACCTGGAAGGCGGCGACCTGTCCGAGGCCGAAGTCATCGCCGGTCTGCGTCAGCGCACGCTGGCCAACGAGATCATCCCGGTGTTCTGCGGTACAGCGTTCAAGAACAAGGGCGTCCAGGCGATGCTCGACGCAGTGGTGCAGCTGCTGCCGTCGCCCGCCGACCGCCCGCCGGTGGCC
>DASVGQ010000058.1:0-6250 GCA_036379455.1 Nevskiaceae bacterium | reverse complement strand
GAAGGCGCCCGCAGCCGCTCCTTCTGTTCGATGAACTATAGCCTGCACGAGTACGCGCACAACATCCTGCGCACGCTGCAGGAAAGCTGCCGCGAGGCGCAGATGCCGGAACCGGACGTCATCTCCGAGTCCGGACGGGCGCTGACCGCCCATCACGCGGTGCTGGTCACTTCCGTGGTCGACGAGGAGCGGCTGCCGGAGTCGCCGGCGGTTGCCGGCGAACCGGACGACGGCCTCGTGCGGGAGATGGACGCGCTGCGTAGCCGGCTCGCCGAGGAGCCGCTCGAGTGCCTGCACGACGCCGCGGCGCTGTTGGCCGAGGCTCGCGACCGCTACGTGAACGGCGCGCTGTCGTTGCCGGCGCGCGCGGGCGTCGAGTCGGCCTATTACGCGCTGGCGCGCGCAGCGCAGCCGCATCTGGACGTGAGCGTGCGCGCGCAGCGCGAGGCTTCGGCCGCGCTCGCCGAGCAGCTAGCCGCCAAGTACTTCTGCAACTTCTCGATCTTCCAGTCGATCCCCGACGCCTGGGCGATCGACCAGGTGTTCCCGATCGTGCCGCTCCAGCGGTTGGACGAGCGGCCCGCGCTGCGCGTGAAGCTGTGTGACCTGACCTGCGACTCCGACGGCAAGCTGGAGGCCTACGTAGACCGCGAGGGGCTGATGCCGACGCTGGCGCTGCACGCGCGGCGGCCCGGCGAGCGCTACCTCATCGGCGTGTTCCTGGTCGGCGCCTACCAGGAGATCCTCGGCGACATGCACAACCTGTTCGGCGACACGCACGCCGTGAACGTCGTACTGGACGCCCGGGCGCCGGACGGCTGGCGGATCGCGGACATCGAGCAGGGCGACACGACGGCCGATCTGCTGCGCTACGTGCACCTGGATCCGCGGCAGCTGGCCGCCGGCTATCGCCGCAAGCTGGCCGCCGCGGGGCTCGCGCCGGAGCGCGCGGCGACGCTGCTGACGGAGCTCGAAGCCGGACTGTCGAGCTATACCTACCTTGGCTGAGGCCACGTCCGCGGCGGCGTGGAGGCGCTGAGTCCGCATGTTCCGCATCCGTCGCATCTACGACATCACCAGCGCGGCCAACCGGCGCGCCATCGCGCAGGTGCGCACGATTGCCGAGCGACAGTTCACGCACACCAAGAAGCACGGCCTCGAGCATCTCATCGAGCAGCTGCAGGACCCGATGCGCTTCCGCTACCGCTCCATCCTGCTGGTCGTCGAGGGCCGCAGCGAACGCGTACGGGGCTTTGCGCTCATGCTCCACATGCCGGACCTGCATATCGCCTTTCTCGACCTGATCTCGGCCGCGCCGGATCGCCTGAGCGGCACCGGCGCCCTGCTTTACCAGCGCGTGCGGGAAGAGACGCTGGCGCTGCAGGCCGGCTACCTGTTCTTCGAGTGCAGCGTCGACGATCCGGCGCTGGTGCCCGACGCGGGCGTGCTGGCCGAGAACCGCCGACGACTGAAGTTCTACGAACGGCTCGGCGTGCGGCCCATCGACCGGAACCGCTACGCGACGCCCGCCTTCGCCGGCGACAGCGATCTGTACTACCTGATGGTCGACGACCTCGGACGCATGCAGCCGCCGTCGCGGGCGATGACCCGGCGCGTGGTGCGGGCGGTCCTCGCGCGCAAGTACGCCACGCTCTTCGACGCTCGCGCGCGGGCCGCCATCGCGCGCTCTTTCCGCGACGACCCGGTGGTCATCCGCGCCCCGCGCTATGCGCGTCGCGCGCCGCTGCCCGTGCCGATCCCCGACCCACGGGCGCAGCGCATCGCGCTGGTAGTGAACGAAGGCCACGAGATCCACCACGTGCACGACCGCGGCTACGTCGAGGCGCCGGTGCGCATCGACGTCATCCTGCGCGAGCTCGAGCCGACCGGGCTGTTCGCGCGCGTGGCGCACCGCCATGCGCCGGAAGCGCTGCTCGAGCGCGTCCACGACCGGCACTTCATCGACTACCTGCGCCGCGCGTGCGAGATGCTGCCGCCCGGCAAGTCCATCTATCCGGTGATCTTTCCGATCCACAACGTCAACCGCCCGCCGGCCGACCTCGAGCTGCAGGTCGGCTATTTCTGCACGGATACCTTCACGCCGTTGCACCACAACGTCTGGCCCGCGGCGCGCGGCGCCGTCGACTGCGCCTACACGGCGGCCGCGCTGCTGCTCGAGGGCCACGCCCTGACCTATGCGCTGGTGCGGCCGCCCGGGCACCACGCGGAGCGCCGCGCCTACGGCGGCTTCTGCTACTTCAACTCGTCGTCGGTGGCCGCCGAGTACTTGAGCCGCTACGGCCGCGTGGCGGTGCTCGACGTGGACTACCACCACGGCAACGGCACTCAGGACATCTTCTACCGCCGCGCCGACGTGCTGACGATCTCGATCCACGGCGCGCCGCCCACCGTCTATCCGCACTTCGCGGGCTTTGCCGACGAGGCGGGTGAAGGCGAAGGGCTCGGCTTCAATCTCAACCTGCCGCTGCCCGAGCGCATCGAATTCCCGCGCTACGAACGGGCGCTGGCGACCGCGCTGCACCGCATCCGGCGCTTTGCGCCGGCGTATCTCGTCGTCTGCCTGGGGCTGGACACCGCGAAGGGCGATCCCACCGGCACCTGGCCGCTGCAGGCCGTTGATTTCCACGCCTGCGGCGCGGCCATCGGGCGCCTGCGGCTGCCGACCTGCGTAGTCCAGGAAGGCGGCTACCGGATCCGCACGCTGGGCGTCAACGCCCGCAGCTTCTTCGCCGGGTTGTGGGCCGGCGCCACGCCGGATGCGGCCTCGGAGGCCACCGTCCGCGGGCCCGCGGCGTCAAGAACCCTCCGGCATACTCCCGGCGCGGGTCGGGAACCGCCGTCCGCTCCCGGGCCCTGATCTCCGAGGACATCCACGATGCAACACCGCCGCTTCCTGCCGTTTGCCCTGCTGCTGGTATGGGCGCTGCCGGGGATCGCCGCGCCGTCGGCGCCTTCGCAGGCTGCGCCCGACGTTGCGCGCGCGACGCTTGCCAATGGGCTGCGGGTCGTGGTGGTACGCAACGCGCTGGCGCCCGTGGTGACAACGCAGATGAGCTATCTGGTGGGCTCCAACGAGGCACCGGCCGGCTTCCCCGGCACGGCCCACGCCACCGAGCACATGATGTTCCGCGGGTCGCCGGGACTGTCGCAGGACCAGCTGGCGCAGATCGGCGCGCTGCTGGGCGGCAGCTTCAACGCCAGCACCACGCAGACCGTCACGCAGTACTACTACACCGTGCCCAAGGCCGACCTCGACGTGGCCCTGCACATCGCGGCACTGCGCATGCGTGGCCTGGACGTGACGCCGGCGGACTGGGACAAGGAGCGCGGCGCGATCGAGCAGGAAGTGTCGCGCGACCTGTCCAACCCCGGCTACCGCTACTACAAGCAGCTGCTGGCCGTCCTCTTCAAGGGCACGCCCTACGCGCACGACGCGCTCGGCACGCGCGCTTCCTTCGACAAGACCACGGCGACCATGCTGCGTGATTTCCACGCCACCTGGTATGCGCCCAACAATGCGATCTTCGTCATCGTCGGCGACGTCCAGCCGGCGAAGGTGCTCGCCGAGGTGAAGACGCTGTTCGCGTCGATCCCGGCGCGCAAGCTGCCGCCCCGGCCGACCGTCGCACTGCAGCCCATCAAGGCGGAGCGCCTTGATCTGACGACCGACCGGCCCTACGGCTCGGTGCTGGTCGCGTGGCGCTTCCCGGGCTTCCGGGAAGCGGACTTTGCCGCCAGCACCATCCTCGCCGACGCGCTCGACAGCCGCCGCGGACGCCTCAACGCGCTGGTCCCGGAGGGCAAGGCGCTGGCGGCCGGCTTCGACCAGAGCGCCTTCCAGGGCGCGGGCATCGGTTTTGCGAGCGCCGTGTTTGCCAAGGGCGATGACGCCGATCGGCTGCTCAAGCAGCTGTCCGCGCGCGTGGCGGAAGTCCGCAGCAAGGGCGTGTCGGCAGATCTCGTGGAAGCCGCGAAGCGGCAGGAGATCGCCGCCATCGAACGACAGAAGACCTCGGTATCGGGTCTCGCCAGCGCGTGGTCCACGGCGCTCGCGTTCCAGGGGCTGGATTCGCCGGACGCCATGAAGGCGGCATTTGCCGCGGTCACCGTCGCGGACGTCAACCGCCTTGCGCGGCAGATTCTCGACCCGGCGCACGCCGTCACGGCGATCCTCACCCCCGCGCCTTCCGGCAAGCCGGTCGCCAGCCGCGGCTTTGGTGGCAGCGAGAGCTTCGCGCCCAAGGTGACGAAGACGGTGGAGCTGCCGCCTTGGGCGCAGCAGCTCACCGCGACGCCGCCGGTGCCCGATGCGACGCTGCATCCGGTATCGGAGATGTTGCCCAACGGTATCCGGTTGATCGTCCAGCCGACCGACGTGAGTGGCACCGTGGCGGTCTACGGCAGCATCCGCACGCGCCCGGCGCTGCAGGAGCCCGTCGGGCAGGAGGGCGTGGCATCGGTGCTCGGTGATCTGTTCGATTACGGTGGGGGCCAGCTCGACCGCAGCGCCTATCAGCGCGCCCTCGACGAGATCGCGGCGGAGGAATCGGGCGGGACGAGCTTCAGCCTCGTCGTGCCGGCGCAGCATTTCGATCGTGGCATGCAGCTCCTCGCCCTGAACGAATTGCAGCCGCGGTTGCCGGCGCAGGCCTTCGAAGTGGTTCGCAGCCAGGTCGGCGGCGCGCTCGCGGGCGTGCTGGAATCCCCGGGTTATCTGTCCGGACGCGCGCTGCGCGAGGGCCTGCTGCCTTCCGGGGACCCGGAGCTGCGGCAGGCGACGCCAAAGAGCGTAGCGGCGCTCACGCTGGCCGACGTCAAGGCCTACTACCGGCAGGTGTTCAGACCGGATCTGGCGACCATCGTCGTGATCGGCGACGTCGACCTGCCCGCCGCGCGTCGCATAGTGGAGAAGTATTTCGGCGCCTGGAAGGCCACGGGGCCGCGGCCCGACCTGAACCTGCCGGCCGTCGCCGACAACCGTGGCTCGACGCACTGGGTGCCTGACCAGAGCGCCGTGCAGGACAGCGTCACGCTCGCCCAGACCGTGCCGCTGACGCTTCACGACGCGCAGCGCTTTCCGCTCGAGCTCGGCAACGTGCTGCTCGGCGAGGGGTTCTACGCGTCGCGCCTCTACCGTGACCTGCGCGCCGAGCGCGGGCTGGTCTACACCGTCGGATCGAATCTGCACCTCGGCGAGACGCGCGGCGTGTACGCCATCGCATACGGCAGCGATCCGGACAAGGTGGCGGAGGCGCGCAGCATCATCCTGCGCGATCTCAAGGACATGCAGAAGACGCCGGTGAGCGCAGCCGATCTCGCGCTGGCCAAGGGGCTGGTGGTGCGCCAGACGCCGCTTGGCCAGGCCAGCTTCGGCGGCATCGCGCGGGCCTGGCTGTACTACAGCCAGCACGACCTGCCGCTCGATCAGGCCACGCGTGCGGCGCGGGCCATCGTCAAGGTGTCCGCACCGCAGGTGCAGGAGTCGCTGGCGCGCTGGCTGCGTCCAGAGGATCTTGTCGAGGTCGTGCGCGGACCCCAGCCGCACTGAAACGGCGCGGTCGAATCAGGCGCCCGCGTCGGGATCGCCGTCCCGCAGCGCGCGCTCGATGCGCGCATCCTTCGCGGCCCACAGTGCCTCGATCCACTCGCGGCAGCGCGCGCGGTAGGCGGCGTGCGACAGCGCGCCGCGCTGCGCGAGCGCGTCCGGGATCGGCAGGACCTCGACGTGCACGCGCATGCCGCGCTGGTCGCCGCACAGGAAGCCCCACAGCGCGCCGCGCCGCGTGCGGCGATAGATGAAGGTCACGTCGATGATGCCGGCGAACTGGTCGCCCATCGCCTGCATGGCGAACGCGAGGCCGCCCGACTTCGGCCGCAGCAGGTGGCGGAAGGGCGAGCGCTGCGCCGTGTGCTTGTCGCCGGTATAGCGCGTGCCCTCAGCGAAGTTGACGAGCGTCACCGGTTGGCCGCGGAACCGCGCGCAGGCGCGGCGCGTGGCCTCCATGTCGTCGCGCCCGGCGGCCGGGTTGGCGGCGAGCTCCGCGCGCGTGTGGCGGCGCATGAAGGGCATGTCGAGCGCCCAGCAGCAGAAGCCGATGACCGGCATCCAGCGCAGCTCTTCCTTCACGAAGAAGCGCGGGAAGGCCATGCGCCGGCCGAGCACGTCGAACAGCAGCGGGATATCCACCCACGAGCGGTGATTGCCGAGCAGGAGCCAGCTGCGCCGGGC
>DASVGQ010000057.1:0-3247 GCA_036379455.1 Nevskiaceae bacterium | reverse complement strand
TACGCCATCGCGCAGGGCAGCGTGGTGGTCGGCGGCTTCGGCGCCAGCGGCGCCAGCGGCTCGAAGCTGTCCGTGAACGTGCCATCCTCCGGCTCGGTGCCCAACGGGGCGACCGTGGAACGCGCGCTCCCCAACAGCCTGGACCAGGGCGCGACGATCACGCTCAACCTGCATCAGGCCGATTTCACCACCGCCGCGCGCCTCGCCGCAGGCATCAACAGCTCGCTGGGGATCGATGCGGCGCAGGCGACGGACGCGGTCTCCGTGCAGGTGCAGGCGCCGACCGACCCCAACGCGCGCATCGCCTTCCTGTCGCACATCCAGCAGATCGACGTCACCCCGGGCCAGGGGCCGGCGCGGGTGGTGGTCAACGCACGCACCGGCACCATCGTCATCGGTCAGGACGTGCGCGTCAGCGCCGCCGCCGTGGCGCACGGCTCGCTGACCGTGGCGATCTCCGAGAGCACCGCGGTCAGCCAGCCGGGACCGTTCTCGCAGGGCCAGACGGTGACCGCGCCGCAGTCGACCATCACCGCCGAGCAGCAGAAGCCGCACATGTTCGTGCTGCCGGCGACCGTCTCGCTGCAGGAGCTGGTGAACGCCATCAATCGCATCGGCGCGACGCCGGGCGACCTGATCTCCATCCTCGAGGCGCTCAAGACCGCCGGCGCCCTGCACGCGAATCTGGTGGTGCAATGATTGCGGCGCCGCTGGCGGCCGACCCGCGCGGGCTCGCGCAGCTCAAGGCGCAGGCCGCGAAGGATCCCCACTCGGCCACCACGCAGCGCGAAGTCGCCCGCCAGTTCGAGACGGTGTTCGCGCAGATGATGATCAAGTCCATGCGCGACGCGCACGTCGGCGATGACGGGCTCGGCCACGCGGGGCAGCTCTACACCTCGATGTTCGACCAGCAGATCGCCCAGGCGATGGCCCAGGGGCGCGGCATCGGCCTCGCGAACATGCTCATGCGCCAGTTCCAGGGACCCTCGGCGAAGGCCGGTCTGCCGGCCGCCGTCGTCGCTGCCGCAAACGCCGCCAAGGCCACCGTCCGGCCGCTGAACGCCGCCGACCGCATCGTCACGCCGGTACGCACCGCCGCGGCATCGGCGCCGTCAGAGAAAACCCACGCAGCCGCTTCGGAGGTCCGGGCCTCCGGGGGCAAGACCGGTACGGAACCCGCGGCACCCGCCGACGTCCCGGCGCGGATCATGGCCTTCGTCGAGCGCCTGCTGCCGCAGGCCCAGATGATCGCCAAGCGGCTGGGCGTCTCGGCGCGCGTCGTGATCGCTCAGGCTGCGCTGGAGACGGGCTGGGGCAAGTCCGCGATCGGCGATCACAACCTCTTCGGCATCAAGGCCACCGGCAACGCGCCGGCGATCACGACGACCACCACCGAATACATCGACGGAAGGCCGCAACGCGTGCAGGATCGCTTCACCCGCTACGCCTCTGACCGCGACGCCGCCGATGGCTATGCGCGGCTGGTCGGCGCCAACCCTCGCTACCGCGCGGTGCTCGGCAGCGGCGACGACGCGCGGCGCTTCGCGACCGCCCTGCAGAAGGCCGGATACGCCACCGATCCGCACTACGCTAAAAAACTCGTCGCCGTGGCCGATAGTAGTCATCTGAACGCGGCGCTCGACGCGGCGATGCGCGCATAAGGCGGGAGGACCGGCTCATGGCAGACATGCTTTCGATCGGCAGCTCGGCGCTGATGGCCTATCAGCGCGCGCTCAATACCGTGTCCAACAACGTAGCCAACGCCAACACGCCCGGCTACAGCCGCGAGATCGTGCAGTTCCAGACGCGCACCGACACGCCCACCGGCGCGGGCTCCTTCGGCGCCGGCGTGGACGCCGTCGGCATCACGCGCGCGCAGGACCCTTTCGCCAACTCGCAGCTGTGGGCGTCGACCTCGGCGCAGGCCGCGGCGCAGGTCGTTGCCTCCGCCGCCACGCAGGTCGACAACCAGTTCTCCTCCGATGACCTGAGCCTGGCGGGGCCGCTCAACGACTTCTTCGACACGCTCGACGCGTGGGCCTCGGCGCCGACGGACGGCGCCTCCCGCGAAGCCGTCCTGCAGTCCGCACAGACGCTCGCGGCACGCTGGACCTCGACGGAGCAAACGCTGGGCCGTCTGCAGTCCAGCCTCGGCCAGCAGGCGGATGCCACGGTCAGCCAGGTCAATACGCTCACCAAGCAGATCGCGGCCTACAACAACACCATCGCGATCGCCACCGGCAACAACGGCGGCCATCCGCCCAACGAGCTGCTCGACAAGCGCGACGAGGCCATCCGCCAGCTCGCCGGCCAGATGGACATCAGCGTCGTGACCGGCGCCAACGGCGCGACGAACATCTACACCGGCAGCGGACAGGCGCTCGTGCTCAGCACCAGCGCCACGACCGTCTCGTTGACGAAATCGCCGGACACCGGCGCACTGCAGGTCCAGCTGGGCAGCGGCGCCAGCGCGATCACCCTGCCGAGCGTCGGCGGCGGCGCGCTCGGCGGTGAGCTGGCGGCCATGACGCAGGTGGTCGCACCCGCACAGCGCAACCTCACGGCGCTCGCCAACCGCATCACGGACGCCGTCAACACCGTGCAGGCAGCCGGGACAGACGCCAACGGCCAGCCCGGCGCGCCGATCTTCTCGGTCAAGGCGCCCACCGTGCAGCCCGGCGCCGCGAATTCCGGCGACGCGACGCTCAACGCGTCGCTGGCGAACTCGGTCAGCTGGCCGGCTGAAGCCATCACCTTCCGTTTCGACGGCACCACATGGACGGCCGTCGGCGTCACCACCGGCAAGCCGTATCCGCTGTTCGGCAGCGGATCGTCTAGCGATCCGCTCACGGGCGCGGATCCCAACCCTCCCCACCAGGACCAGCTTGGCTTGGCCCTCACGGTCACCGGAACCCCGCAGCCGGGTGATCGCTTTACCGTCGACGCCACCAGCAGCGGCCTCGCCGCGACGCTGCGCGACGGCAGCCAGCTCGCGGCCGCAAGCCCCGTCACGGCGACACCAGGCGCCGGCAATTCCGGCACCGCCGCCGTGGCACAGCTGCAGGTCACCGATCCTTCCAACCCCGATCTGCGCAGCTCCGTCAGCCTGCAGTTCACGTCGCCCACGCAGGTCTCCATCGACGGCGCGCCGCCGGTCGCGTTCAACGGCACGGTCGCGGCCAACGGCTGGAGCCTGACGCTGAGCGGGATACCGGCGGCCGGCGACCAGTTCACGCTGTCCCCGACG
>DASVGQ010000056.1:0-9871 GCA_036379455.1 Nevskiaceae bacterium | reverse complement strand
GCCTCCACTTCCACTTCACTGAACATCAAGGGTCCATCTCCTCATGCTGCTCATCCCGGCCATCGATCTCAAGGGCGGTCAGTGCGTCCGCCTGCGCCAAGGGCGCATGGACGACGCCACGGTCTTTTCCACGGACCCGGTGGCGGTGGCACGGCGCTGGGTGGACGAGGGCGCCCAACGTATTCACGTGGTAGACCTTGATGGTGCGCTCCAAGGGCGGCCTGTGAACCTCAAGGCGCTCGAGCGGATCGTGGCGGCGGTGGGCGACGTGCCGGTGCAGGCCGGTGGCGGCATCCGCGACGAGGACGTCGCACAGCATTATGCGGACGCCGGGGTCAGCTTCCTCATCGTCGGGACGAAGGCGGTGAACGCCCCGCATTTCCTCCACAACCTGTGCCTGCAGTTTCCGCGGCGCGTGATCGTCAGCATCGACGCCAAGCAGGGCCGCGTCGCGGTCAACGGCTGGAGCAAGGTGTCGCGCTTCGACGCGCGCGACGTCGCCCAGCACTGCGAGCGCGACGGCGCGGAGGCGCTGGTCTACACGGACATCGGGCGCGACGGCATGATGGGCGGCTTCAACGCGCAGGCCACCGCCGAGCTGGCGCGCAGCGTCGCGACGCCGGTAATCGCCTCGGGTGGCGTGTCGAGCCACGCCGACCTCGCCGCGCTCAAGGAGATTGAGGGCGACGGCGTCATCGGCTGCATCGTCGGCCGCGCGTTGTACGAGGGCCAGCTGTCGGTCGCCGACTGCGTCAAGGCGTTGGCATGAGGACGTGCGGATCGTGGCGCCTCGACGGAGGCGCGCGGTGATGGCGGAGGCAGGCGCGCCGGCCAAGCGCATCATCCCCTGTCTGGACATCGACGCCGGCCGGGTCGTCAAGGGCATCCGCTTCCAGGGCCTGGTGGACGCCGGGGACCCGGTGGAGGTCGCCCGCCGCTACGACGCACAGGGCGCGGACGAGCTGGTGTTCCTCGACATCACCGCCAGCGCGGACCACCGCGCCACGTTGCTGTCGGTCGTGCGTGCGGTGGCGAGCAGTATCTACGTGCCGCTTACGGTTGGCGGCGGCGTGCGGTCCTGCGCGGACGTCCAGCACCTGCTGTCCGCCGGCGCGGACAAGGTGTCGATCAACACGGCGGCGGTGCAGGACCCGGCGCTGGTGCGCGAGGCCGCCGAGCGCTTCGGCGCGCAGTGCATCGTCGTCGCCATCGACGCCAAGCGCGCCGCTCCGCCGGATGCGCCGAGTTCATCGGCGCGCTGGAAGGTCTACACGCACGGCGGGCGACGCGACAGCGGTCGGGACGCCATCGCGTGGGCGCAGGAGATGGCGAGCGCGGGCGCGGGCGAGCTGCTGGTCACGAGCATGGACCGTGACGGCACCAAGTCCGGCTACGACCTCGAGCTGCTGCGGGCCATCTCCGATGCCGTCGGCGTTCCCGTGGTGGCCTCCGGCGGGGTGGGAGAGCTGTCCCACCTCTACGACGGCCTGGCGGCGGGCGGCGCCGACGCCGTGCTGGCTGCGAGCATCTTCCATCAGGGCACCTATACCGTCGGTCAGGCCAAGGACTATCTTGCGAAACGCGGTATCGTGGTGCGGCAATGACCAGTCCTGCCGTATCACGCAAGCCCGGCGAAGTGCTTGCAGAGCTCTACGCGACACTCGAGAAACGGCGCACCGCGGATCCGAACCAATCCTACGTGGCGACCCTCTATAGCAAGGGAATCGACGTGATCCTGAAGAAGGTCGGCGAGGAGGCTGCGGAGACGATCATCGCCGGGAAGGCGCCGGACGACGCGGCGTTGGTGTACGAGCTGGCGGATCTCTGGTTTCATACAATGGTATTGATGGCCGCCAGGCGCGTGCCGCTGCACGCGGTCACGGATGAACTGGCGCGCCGGATGGGGCGTTCGGGGCTGGAGGAAAAGGCCTCGCGCCGGCACTAGCCGCAGGCTGCGGCAGAGAGGATCGACATGTTTTCAGGCTCTTTTACCATCTGGCACTGGCTGATCGTGCTGGTCGTGGTGATCGCCGTGTTCGGCACGAAGAAGCTGCGCAACGCGGGCAGCGATCTCGGCACCGCGGTACGCAACTTCAAGAAGTCGATGCAGGACGGCGAGGCGGAGGCGGAAGCCAAGCGTCAGGCAGAGGCGTTGGCAGCCGACGCGCCTGCGGCGCCGGGGGCAACGAGCGGCCACGCGGCCTCGACGGAAGCGCGGACGGCGGGGAGCGGTACCGGCGAGGGATCGAAGCCGGCGAACTGAACCCGCGTCGCGGGCGTCCTGAAGGTCCACGCGCATGCTGAGCTTTGGCCAGATCGTCGTCATCATCCTGGTGGCGCTGGTCGTGCTGGGTCCGCAGAAGACCCACAAGCTGGTGCGCGAGGTCGGTCGCTGGGTGGGTCGATCGCGCGCCTACCTGCGCAACCTGACGGAAGAGCTGGAGCGTGAGTCGGGCACTTCGGAGGCATTCAAGGAGCTTCGCGAGCTGCGCAATCAGGCGGGGGAGCTGCGCAAGAACGTGGTGAATCTCGAACGTGAGATGACGGACGTCACGCGCAAGATCAACGAAGTGGCCGACGCCAAGGACGAGCAGGCCGGGCCGAAGCCTGCACCGGCCGAGACGGACGCGCCGGCCGCCGAGCCGACGGAGGCAAAGCCGAAGGTTCGCGCCATCGGACCGGGCCGGGTGACGGGGCCGCACGCTGTGAAGTCCGGGGACGCAAGCCAGCGTGGCGGCTGAACCGGCACGTGACGCGGAGCCAGAGGCAGCGGAGAGTTCGGATCGCGAACAGCCGCTTCTGAGCCACCTGCTCGAGCTGCGCTCGCGCCTGCTGCGGGCGCTCCTCGGTTATTTCGTGGTGTTGATCCCGCTGGCGGTGTTCGCCCGGCCGATCTATCACTACGCCGCCGACCCCCTGTTGAAGCTGCTGCCGGTCGGCAGCTCGATGATCGCCACCCAAGTGGCCTCGCCGTTTCTCACGCCGCTGAAGCTCGCCGCGGTGATCGCGCTGGTGGTCGCGCTGCCGTGGGTGCTCTACCAGATCTGGGCCTTCGTCGCGCCCGGCCTCTACCGCAACGAGAAGCAGCTCGTGGCGCCGCTGCTGTTCACCAGCACGCTGCTGTTCTACATGGGTGTCGCCTTCGCGTACTTCCTCGTGCTGCCCCATGTCTTCGGATTCTTCATCAGCGTCGCGCCACACGGCGTGTCGGTGATGACCGATATCAACGAGTACCTGAGCTTCGTGCTGAAGTTCTTCCTCGCCTTCGGCATCGTCTTCGAGACGCCGGTGGCGATCGTGCTCGCGTGCTGGACCGGCTTCGTGACGCCCGAGAAGCTCAGGAAGAGTCGCGCCTACGTGATCGTCGGCGTGTTCGTGATCGGCGCCATCATCGCGCCGCCGGACGTGCTGTCGCAGATCCTCATGGCCTGCTCGATGTACGCGCTGTTCGAATTCGGCCTGCTGTGGGGAAGCTGGGTGGTGCGCCGCAAGCGGGCGGCGGAGACCGAGGCGGCTTCGGTTCCCGACGAGATCGACGACGACTCGAACGGCTGACGCCACGGGCGGAGACCGGAGCTAGTATCTCCGCGTCTTCTGGAGGAGGCGCGTCATGCAGTTCCATCACCACGGCTACGTGTCCACCAGCCCACGGACGCAGCCGGCGGCAGGAACGGGGATCGACCGCCCCGCCGAGCTGCCCGACACCATGGACGTGCTGATCGTCGGTGCGGGGCCGGCCGGGCATATCGCGGCCGCACAGCTCGCGCAGTTTGCCGGCGTCCACACGCGCATCATCGAGCGCAACGCCGGACGCCTCGAGCTCGGCCACGCCGATGGCATCCAGGTGCGCACCGTGGAGACCTTCCAGGCCTTCGGCTTCGCCAATCGCCTGATCGAGGAAGCCTATCGCATCACCACGCTGGTGTTCTGGGGGCCCGACCCGGCGCATCCCGAGAACATCATCCGCAGCCGTATCACCGTCGACGACCCGGGACGCTTGAGCGAATTCCCACACTTGGTGCTCAACCAGGCACGCGTGCAGGACTACTTCGCCGAGTGCATGGCCGAGGCGCCGACGCGCATGAAAGTCGACTTCGGCTGGGAGTTCCTCGGGCTGGAGGTGAGCGAAGGCGACGAGTTTCCGGTGCACGTGCGCCTGCGCGGCACGGCGGGCGCACAGCGCAAGCGGGAGCGCACGGTGCGCGCCAAGTACGTGGTCGGCTGCGACGGCGCTCGCAGCCAGGTGCGCGCGGCCATCGGCCGTCACATGCGGGGCACCGAAGCGCTGCACGCGTGGGGCGTGATGGACGTGCTGGCGGTGACCGACTTCCCCGATATCCGCACCAAGTGCGTGATCCAGTCGCACGACGGCGGCAACATCCTGCTCATCCCGCGCGAAGGCGGCTACCTGTTCCGCATGTACGTGGACGCGGGAGACGTGCCGGAGCACGCGCACCACGAGGTGCGCAGCATGAGCGTCGAGCAGATCGTCGCGCGCGCCAACCGTATCCTGCATCCGTACACGATCGAAGTGCGCGACGTGGCGTGGCACAGCGTCTACGAGGTCGCCCAGCGGCTCACCGATCACTTCGACGACGTCGGGTCGGATGAGGCGGGCCGTGCGCCGCGCGTGTTCATCACCGGCGACGCCTGCCATACGCACAGCGCCAAGGCCGGCCAGGGCATGAACGTGTCGATGCAGGACGGCTTCAATATCGCCTGGAAGCTGGGCCACGTGCTCGAAGGCCGCAGCCCGGCCGCGCTGCTCGCCACCTACTCGGCGGAGCGCCAGCCGGTGGCACGGGAGCTGATCGACTTCGACAAGCAGTGGTCGAGCCTCATGGCGGCGAAGGAGGGCCAGCTCGAGAAGCCGTCGGCGGTGTCGGACTTCTTCGTGCGTACCTTCGAGTTCACTACCGGGCTGATGACGCGCTACGGTCCGTCGATCATCACCGGCGGGCCGCAGTGGCAAAAGCTCGCGACCGGCTGGCCGCTCGGCGCACGCTTTCATTCGGCGCCGGTGGTGCGCGTGTGCGACGCCAATCCGCTGGAGCTCGGCCACCAGGCGCGCGCTGACGGCCGCTGGCGCCTCTATGTGTTTGCCGATCCCGCTGCTGCCGGAACGGGCGACTCGCCCCTCGTGGCCTTCGCCGACTGGCTTGCTCAGGCGGCGGACTCACCCGTCGCGCTTACGCCGGCGCGGTTGGACCGCAACGCGTGGTTGGACGTCAAGGTGGTCTACCAGCAGGCCTTCGCGGACGTCGACCTCGGACGCGTGCCGGAGGTGTTCAAGCCGCGGGTGGCGCAGTTCCAGCTCGTCGACTACGAGAACGTGTTCGCCGCCGGGCCGGCGCCGGATGGCAGCGGGCCGGACATCTTCGAGTTGCGCGGCGTGGATCGCGCCGGCGTAGTCGTGGTCGTACGGCCCGACATGTACGTGGCGCACATCCTGCCGCTGACCCAGCCCGAAGCCCTGGGAGCCTTCTTCCGGCCGATCCTGGGTGCCTGAGCCGCAGGCGCCGGACGCAGGCGCTCCTCTGGCGACGCGCCGGGGGCTTCAGGCCCGCGCGAGGACGGCAACCGCCAGCACCGCCATCACGATCCCGGCGCGGTTCACGCGGCGCAGCTGCTCGCGGAAGGCCCACACGCCGATGCCCGTGGCCAGCACGATGACGCTGATGTTCATCGCCGCAAACACCAGCGCGGGGTTGTCTGCAAGCTGGCGGTGCGCCTCGATGAAGAACAGGATGTTGGCGAAGTTGAAGCTGCCGAGCAGCACGGCGCCGGCGGCGTGCCGCCATGCCCAGCGCGCGCGGCCGGTGGCGAACAGCCAGCCCACGTAGATGCAGGACAGCGCCAGCGCGAGCAGGAAGCTGGCCAGCAGTACGTCCTCGAAGGGAACGGCCGTCAGCACCGCCATCTCCTTGAAGAGGATGTCGATGAGGCCGGTGCCGGCGAACACGACAACCGGCCAGAGCCAGTCACGGCGGGCGACAGCCTGCGCCGGGCCGGGACGCACGACGATGCACGCCACGGCCATCACGCCGAGCAGCACGCCGATCAGCTTCGTCGCCGTCAGCGCCTCGCCGAACACCGTGAACGCCGCGATCAGCGCGAGCACCAGCGACAGGCGGTGGGCGGCGTCGGTGCGCACGACGCCGACGCGGGCGATCGAGATCGCCATCGCCAGGAATAGCGTCGGCAGCAGGATGCCGAGCGCCACCAGCACGAGCCAGGCGCGCGCATCGGCGGCGGTGGTCCACAGCGGCGCGGGCGAGGCGTGGAGGAATACCACGCACAGGAGGCTGGCGACGAGATAGTTGCCGGCGATCGCCAGCCGTACGTCGACGTTCCTGTCGGGCGCTACGCGCAGAAACACGGTAGCGACAAGGCTGCACAGCACGCTGAGCAGGATGTAGATCATCGCGTTGTGGCGCGCGGCGGGGACGCGTCGCTGGACGCCGCGTCGGGCGTCGCGCTCAGTGCGCCCGCAGCGCCCGACGCAGCGCCGCGGTCTCCGGGCGCTGGCCACGCCACAGGAAGAAGGATTCCGCCGCCTGCTCGACGAGCATTCCCAATCCGTCGCAGGCCAGCGCCGCGCCGGCCCGCACGGCCCAGCCCAGGAAGGGGCGTGCGGCGGGGCCGTAGTTCAGGTCGTAGGCGAGCGCGCCCGGCGCGAAGATCGAGCCAGGCACTTCAGGAGCCTGCCCTTGGTGTCCGGCCGACGTGGCGTTGATGACGAGGTCGAACTGCGAGCCCTCCAGCTCGGGATGCGTCAGCGGCTCGACTGTGCCGAGCTCCGCGAAGTCGCCGGCCAACAGCGCGGGCGACTTGAGCGAGCGGTTCGAGACCACGGTGCGTGCCGGGCCGGCCGCGAGCAGCGGCCCGAGGATGCCGCGCGCCGCGCCGCCGGCGCCGAGGATGACCGTGCGCTTGTGCGCCGGCGAGACCCGCAGGTTGTCCTGCAGGTCGCGGAGCAGCCCCGCGCCGTCGGTGTTGTCCGCGCGCCAGCCTTCGACGGTGCGGATGAGGGTGTTCACCGCGCCGGCCTGCCGCGCGCGATCGCTCAAGGCTTCGGCCAGCGCCACCGCCGCCTGCTTGTGCGGCAGCGTCACGTTGAGGCCGAGGAAGCCCTCGTCGTGCAGACGCTTGACGCGCTCTGCAAATACCGCCGGCGCGACGTCGATCGCCTCGTAGGCGAGCTCGATGCCGGCGGCCTGCGCGAAGGCCGCGTGGATGCGCGGCGACAGGCTGTGGCGGGCCGGATATCCGATGACGGCGTAGCGGTCCATGGCGGTGTCTGTTCCCGTCGGTCAGTCGGCGTTGTCGGCCAGCCAGCGCGCGACGTCGCGCGCAAAGTAGGTGAGGATGGCGTCGGCGCCGGCGCGCCGCAGGCACAGCAGCGCTTCCATGATCGCCTTGTGTTCGTCCAGCCAGCCATTGTCGATCGCCGCCCGCAGCATCGCGTATTCGCCGCTGACCTGGTAGGCGAAGGTCGGCACGCCGAAGCGCGCCTTCACGCGGCGGATGATGTCGAGATACGGCAGGCCCGGCTTGACCATGACGATATCCGCGCCCTCGTCGATGTCCATGCCGACTTCGCGCAGGGCCTCGTCGCCGTTGGCCGGATCCATCTGGTAGGTGCGCTTGTCGCCGCGCAGCGCCTTCTTGCTGCCGACCGCGTCGCGGAACGGGCCATAGAAGGCGCTCGCATATTTCGCCGAGTAGGCGAGGATCAAGGTGTCCTTGCGGCCGTCGCGCTCCAGCACGGTGCGGATGGTGCCGATGCGCCCGTCCATCATGTCCGACGGCGCGACCATGTCGGCGCCGGCTCGCGCGAGCAGCAGCGCCTGCTGGCGCAGCAGCTCGACGCTGGCGTCGTTGTCGATGCGGCCGGCGTCGTCGAGCACGCCGTCGTGGCCGTGGTCGGTGTAGGGGTCGAGCGCCACGTCGGTGATGACACCGAGCCCCGGGCTGGCGGCCTTGGCGGCCGCGATGGCGCGCGGGATCAGGCCCTTCGGGTCGAGCGCGGCGCTGCCGCGGGCGTCCTTGAGCTTCGCGTCGAGCGCCGGGAACAGCGCGATCGCGGCGATGCCGAGCTCCGTCAGCCGCCGGCATTCCGCGCCGAGTTCGTCGAGCGTGAATCGCCGCTGGCCGGGCATGGACTTGATCGGCCCGGCCTGCGCGGCCTCAGCGACGAACAGAGGCTGGATGAGCTGTGCGGGCGCCAGGCGCGTCTCACGGACCAGCCTGCGCACATAGGGAGCCTGGCGCAGGCGGCGCGGCCGCGTGGCCGGGAAAGCAGGAGCTGACACGGAAGGGCCTCTCGCAGGGATTTCGCTGGATTATAGGGTGCGAACATCGGCGCCCTGCGCTACCGCCCTGCGGACGCACGGTGGCGACTGCCAGATGTACCGGTTCATCCGGTGTTTTCAGCTCTGTTGATGCACGCGCCGCCGTGTCACTCTGGTCACGGTCGGCCTCATGCGGGGATGCTGTGGATCCCTGCGAGGGGCCGGTCAACCACACACACGCGACACGCGAGGTCGTCATGGACAAGGATCGCATCAAGGGCGGTGCCCGGGAAGTGAAGGGCTCGGTCAAGGAAGGCTTCGGCAAGGTTACCGGTGACAAGCAAACCGAGGCCGTGGGGAATATCGAGAAGAACCTGGGCAAGGCGCAGAAGAAGGTGGGTGAGGCGAAGGACAAGGCACGTGAGGTGCTGAAGCGCTGACGCGCTCCGGAACGGCCAGGCTTCCGGCCGGCGGCGTCGGTGCGTGTGCTGCGCACCGGCGCCTTTTTTCGTTGTGCAGATACACGGCCAGGGTTGCAGGATGGCGGGGTGTCAGGAGCGATGAAGAAAGTGCACCGGATGGGGCCCGTGCGGCGGGGGAGCTCGTCGACGCGCCCCCCGTGGCACAGGCGGAGCATGGGCCGTTGCACGCGATGACGGAGAGCACGAACGCGCTGACGCGGATCGGTGCGCTGCTGCTCATCGTCGCGGCCCTGTACTTCGGCAAGAGGATCCTGATTCCCTTCGCCCTGGCCGGCCTGCTGTGCTTTCTGCTGGCGCCGGTGGCAAACCGCCTGGAACGCTGGCGCGTGCCGCCGGCGGCGAGCTCCAGCCTGACGGTGCTGCTGGCGGTCGTGGTCCTGCTAGGCGTGGGATCCGTGATCACGGCCGAGTCGGTACATCTGGCGAAGTCGCTGCCGCAGTATCGTCAGAACATCGAGCGGCGCTTCCAGACGCTGCAGGGCGACAAAGCGCACCTGTTGGAAAAGCTCCACGGCACGCTCGGGCGTTTCACGGGCGGCGCGATGTCAGCCGGTGCTCCAGCCGCGCGGAGCCGCGGTGGCAGCACCACCGGGCGGGCGAGTCAGCGCGCATCGTCGCCGACTCCTTCGCAGCCGCCTCCGGCGCAAGGCGGCACGCCGGTCCCGGTCACCATCCAGAGCTCGGCGACCAGGACCGCCTTCGGTCTCGCGAAGGATTACGCGGTGCCGCTGCTCGGGCCGATCGGTACCGGCGGGCTGGTCGCGATCTTCCTGATCTTCATGCTGTACGGGCGCGACGAGCTGCGTGATCGGGCGATTCGGCTGATGGGGACCAACCATCTGGGAGCGACGACGCTGGCCTTCGCGGAGGGCGGGCGGCGGGTCAGCCGTTACCTGCTGATGGAACTGGCGATCAACGTGGCCTACGGCATTCCGATCGGCCTCGGGCTGTGGCTGATCGGCGTGCCGGGTGCGGCGCTGTGGGCCTTGCTCACCGTAGTGCTGCGCTTCATCCCGTACATCGGCGCGTGGCTGGCGGCGGCACTGCCGGTGCTCCTGGCGCTGGCGGTCTTCAACGGCTGGCTGCAGCCGCTGG
>DASVGQ010000055.1:0-37088 GCA_036379455.1 Nevskiaceae bacterium | reverse complement strand
TTGGCGGCGCTCTGACCGGGCCCCGCTTGCTGAGTTTCAGAGGACGCCGGCGAGGCGCTCGCGGTATCCGTCGTTGCGGGCGCCGCCGGCTTGTCCACGGTCTCGACGGCTCCGCCTGTCGCCGGTGGGCGCGGCGTGCGCTGTGGATCCGCGTCGGCGCCAGCGCTCGAGCCGTTCTGGCCATTCGTCGCGGTGCGCGTGGTGCCTCCGCGGCGCCGGGCGCGTGGGCTGCCGGACCCGTCCTGCGCGCTTCCTGCGCGCCGGCTGTTTCCACGATGACGATTCTGGCCGTCGGTGCTCCGGCCTTCGGCGCTGCCGCCGCGATTGTGATGCTCGTGCGTCGACGCGTTCCGCCCGCGGCTGGCGTCCGGCGCGCGTGGGGTCCCGGAGCGGCCGGTGCGCCGGCTGGCACCGGCGCGTCGATGGCGCTCTTCCGGGGCTTCCGGCGCCATGGCTGGCGGTGCTGCCGTCGCCTGCGGCGGGTTGAACACCGCCATCAGGCGTTGCCAGAAGGATGCGGGTACGTTCGGCGGAGCCTGGACGACGGTGACGGGCGCAGCGGCGGGGGCGGGGTCCGGCGCATCGAGCGGCAGGGGAAGCGGGGCGTCCGGCAGGACCGCGCTCACGGCCGGTTCCGGCGGCTTGCCCGCGGTGTGGATCTCGGCCCGCTTGGCGCGCGCCTCGGCGCCGAAGTCCTGCGCCAGCGCGTAGCTCAGGCCCGTCACTTCGGGTTCGCCGCGATGGTCGCTGCGGACACGCTGGATTTCGAAGTGGGGCGACCGCAGCGTTTCGTTGGGGATGAGGGTGACGAACTCGTTGTAGCGGTCTGCCAGCTCGTTGACGGTGGCGCGCTTCTCGTTGAGCAGGAAGGTTGCGACGTCCACCGGCAGCTGCGCGATGACGCCGCTCGTGCGGTCCTTCATGCATTCCTCTTCGATCAGCCGCAGGATCGACAGCGAAAGCGATTCGATGGAGCGGATCTGGCCCCGACCCTCACACCGCGGGCAGGTGATCTGGCTGTGTTCACCAAGGCTTGGGCGCAGGCGCTGGCGCGACAGCTCCAGCAGCCCGAAGCGCGACAGATGCCCGATCTGCACGCGCGCCCGGTCGATGGCGCAGGCCTGTGCCAAGTGGTGCTCGACGTCGCGCTGGTTGCGGCTCGGGCCCATGTCGATGAAATCGACCACGATCAGGCCGCCGAGGTCGCGCAGGCGCAGCTGGCGCGCGACCTCATCCGCCGCCTCGAGGTTCGTGCGGTAGGCCGTCTCCTCGATGCCGGTGCTCCCCGTGGACTTCGCCGAGTTGACGTCGATCGCGGTCAACGCTTCGGTGCGGTCGATGACGATCGAGCCGCCCGACGGCAGCCGGACGAGCCGCTGGTGCGCGGTCTCGATCTGCGATTCGATCTGGTAGCGGGAGAACAGCGGGATGTTGTCGCGATAGAACTTCAGCTTGGGCAGCTCACGCGGCATGGTGTAGGTCATCTGCGCGTGCGCCTGCTCGTAGATCTCCGCGCTGTCGACGATGACTTCGCCGATATCGGGACGCAGGTAGTCGCGCAGCGCGCGCAGGACGATGTTGTTTTCCTGGTAGATGAGGAACGGGGCGGGACGCGCCGCCGCCGCGTCGCTGACGGCCTTCCAGATCGTCACGAGGTGGTCGAGGTCCCACTGCAGCTCCTCGACGCTGCGGCCGACGCCGTTGGTCCGGATGATGACCCCCATTTCCTCGGGGATCTGCAGCTCGGCCAACGTTTTCTTGGCCTCCTCGCGCTGTGCGCCGTCGACGCGTCGCGTGACGCCGCCTGCCTTCGGGCTGTTCGGCATGAGCACGAGGAAGCGTCCCGCCAGGCTCGCGAAGGTGGTCAGCGCCGCGCCCTTGTTGCCGCGCTCGTCCTTCTCGACCTGGACGACGACCTCGTGACCCTCGGAGATCCGCGCACGCGTATCGTGCTGGTCTGCCTCGGTATCGGCGTTCAGATACTCGGGCGCGATTTCCTTGAGCGGCAGGAAACCATGGCGCTCTGCGCCATAGTCGACAAAGCAGGCCTCGAGGCTCGGCTCGACGCGGGTGATGCGGCCTTTGTAGAGGTTGGACTTACGCTGCTCGTGACTCGCGGTGTCGATGTCGAGATCGAACAGCTGCTGTCCGTCGACGATCGCGACCCGCAGCTCTTCGCGCTGCGTCGCGTTGATCAGGATTCGTTTCATTATGTAGTAGCATCCGTTGGGTGCTCGACCGCGCCGCAGGATGAGTCGATTGCGCCGTGCTGGCGCGACGGTCGCGCACGTGCGCAGGACGTTTCCCTGCACGCGACGACCGCCCGAATCGTCCTTGGACACACGGGAGCGGTGACAAGAAGACAACCAGAGCCCGCGATGGAATCGCGAGCACGCTGAAGACAAAAGACGTGATGACCGTCAGAGTGAACATGAAGCGGTGTATCTGGTCCCCGATGGGCTGGCTCTGGTGCGTTCGTGCCTGTGACTGAACAGCGGCACGGACGCCACGCAGAACCGATTCGTTCACGCCGCCGTAGTTTGCCACAGCACCGCGCCGACGCACAGGCGCGCGGCGTGAAAGGCGCCGCCCCGGAGGCCTCCGGAGGCCATCGCCCGGCCGTGCGGGAAGTGGTGACGGCGGCGAGCGCCGGCCAGCGCATCGACAATTTCCTGATGGCGCGGCTGCGCGGCGTACCGAAGTCACACATCTATCGGCTGCTGCGATCCGGGCAGGTGCGCGTGGACGGCGGACGGGCAAAGCCCGATCGACGCTTGGTAGAGGGTCAGAGCGTGCGCATCCCGCCGCTGCGCATGGCGGCGCGCGACACGCGCGTCACACACGTGCCGGCCGGGCTGATCGCGCGGCTGCACGAAGGGGTGGTGCACGAGGATGACGATTATCTGGCGCTGACGAAACCGGCCGGCATCGCCGCGCATGCCGGCAGCGGTATCGCTTTCGGCGTGATCGAAGCGCTGCGCACCGAAGGACGTTATCCGTTCCTCGAACTCGCCCATCGTCTGGATCGCGATACCAGCGGCATCCTGTTGCTTGCCAAGACGCGGCAGGCTTTGCTGCGCGCGCAGGCGGCGTTTCGCACCGGCCTGGCCCGCAAGCGCTACCGGGCGCTGCTGTGCGGACGCCTGGAAGAGGTGCGCGACGTGGATGCACCGCTGGTGAGCAATCGCCTGGTCTCCGGCGAGCGGCGCGTGCAGGTCGACGAGGGCGGCAGGCGCGCGGCGAGCCGCTTCACGCCGCGCGAAGTGTTCGCCGACGCCACCCTGTGCGAAGTCGCCATCTTCTCCGGCCGGACGCACCAGATCCGGGTCCATGCGTTGACGATCGGGCACCCGGTCGTCGGTGATCGCAAGTACGGCGAACGCGGCCAGCACGCGCCGTTCCGTGAGCTCGGGCTCAAGCGCATGTTCCTGCATGCCAGCAGCCTTGAGCTCCCTGCCACCGGAGCCTTTGCTCCGTTGACGCTGAATTCCGCGCTGCCGCCGGAGCTGCGCAGCTTCCTCGACGCGCTGAGAGCGCGTTGACGATGCCGGCGCCGACCGCCGTGCGGTGGAGCCTGCTCATCTTCGACTGGGATGGCACGCTTGCCGATTCGCAGCGAGTGATCGTCGAAGGCATGCAGGAGGCCATCGCCGCGCTGCATTTGCCGACGCGTACCGACGCGCAGATCGCCGACCTCATCGGCCTCGGCGCGGGCGATGGGTTGAGCCGACTGTGGCCCGAGCTGGACAGTGGCGACGTGATGCGCAGGCTCGCTGCTTGGCGGGGTCATGCGCCCCAGCGCGCGGCGCAGGCGCCACTCATCGAAGGCGTCTTGACCAGCCTGGGGCGGCTGCATGCCCGCGGGTATCAGCTGGCGGTGGCGACCGGCAAGACGCGGCGCGGCTTGGCCGCGGCGCTGATGGTGCAAGACGCGCTGGCACGTCTGTTCACATGGACGCGGTGTGCCGACGAAAGCAGGGCGAAGCCGGATCCGGCCATGGTGCTCGATCTGCTGGAAGCGAGCGCGCTGCCGGCCGAGCGTGCGCTTGTGATCGGCGACACCGAATACGACGTGGAGATGGCGCGCGGCGCGGGCGTGGCGGCGGTGGGCGTGGCCAGCGGCAGCCACGACGCCGGGCGCCTGCGCGCCGCGGGCGCGCTCAGCGTGCTGAGTTCCGTTGCCGCCCTTCCGGGATGGCTTGCCGCGCGCGCTGTCGCGCCCTGAGCAGGCCAGACTTGTCCGGCGTCATCCTGCGGGTTCCGTCACACGCTGATCAGCGGTCGTTGCATCATCAGGGCAAGGGAACGCCGACCTGCGCAAGCAGCCGCCGGACGGCAATCAGCGGCAGCCCGATGAGCGCCGTCGGATCCGTGGTCTCGATGGCGTCGCACAGCGTGATGCCCAGGCCTTCGCACTTGAAACCGCCCGCGCAATCCAAGGCAGGTTCGGCGGCGACGTAGCGCGCGATCTCGGCGTCGGTCAGCGCTCGGAACCGCACCACCGTATGGTCCATGGCGCACCGTCGGGACGCCGGCTCTGCGCGCACCAGCGCCACGGCGGTATGGAACTCGGCGGTTGCGCCTGATAGCGCACGCAGCTGCGCGCGGGCACGCTCGGCGCTGCCCGGCTTGTCGAGGATCTCGCCGCGGCACGAGCAGACCTGGTCCGCGCCGAGGATCCATCTTGCCGGGAAGCGTCGCGCCACCGCCCGCGCCTTTTCTTCGGCCAACCGCGTTGCGCGCGCGGCAGGCAGCTCGCCCCGGCGGTGCGCCTCGTCGACCGCGGAGTCGCAAGTTTCCCAATCCCGAGCGACGCGCTTGAGGAGCTCCAGCCGGTAGCGCGACGTCGACGCGAGAATCGGCAGCATCTCGCGCAGCGCGGCGTCGACCTGGAGGCGTTCCATGGACCCCATTATCATCGCGCCCGATATGAGCGACGCCGCGCGAGTGCTTCCCGGACAGATCCGGCTTGCCGAGCTCAAGCAGGGCGAATGGAGCTTCACCGGCACCGTGGCGATCCGCGAGCTGCCGCGTGTGCGTGCCGCGTGCGCCGGACACGCCGCTCCGGCTGATGTCGACATCCACCTGCGCGTGGAAAGATCCACGCGCGGGCCTGTGCTCATCGACGGACGGATCGCCGGCGTGCTGCCGCTGCAGTGCCAGCGCTGCCTTGGCATCTGCGAGTGGCGCTTCGAGCTGCGCCCGGCGCTGGAGGTCGTGCGCGGCGGTACGCAGGCGTGCGACACCGAGTCCGGCCGCGAGCCGCTCGAGCTCGCCGAGGAGGGCCTGCTGGCGCCGCGGATCCTGATCGAGGATGAGATCCTGCTGGCGCTGCCGATGGCGCCGCGCCATGCGGTGGGCCAGTGCCAGCCGCCGCAGCCTTGAGCGCCGGCGTGACGACGCGAGCGAATCGGGTAGAATGCCGCGCCTGCAAGCTGGTGCCGTCGTCGGAGTGACCAATGGCCGTACAGAAATCCCGGAAATCGCGTTCCAAGCGTGGCCAGCGCCGCGCGCACGACGCGCTGCAGCGGCCTGCGCTGTCGATCGATCCGACGTCCGGTGAGACCCACCTGCGTCACCATGTGACGGCCGACGGCTATTACCGCGGCCGGCGCGTCATCCAGCCGGCCGAGTCGGAGCCCAGCGAAAGCTGACTCCGCAGCGCGCGACTCTCACCCGCGCCGGTGGGCCGCGCGGCGCGACGCTGTCGCCGGTACGTTGCGCTTGCAAATGCGAACCTGTATTCACTCGCCGCCTGTCGGCGGGATCTGCGAAGCAGCGTCGTTCGCGGGACGTCCTGAGCACGCGGAGCCGTGCGCAGAGGCCTCCGTCGTTCCGCTAGTGGATCAACTCGTTGAGATCGAAGATCGGCAGCAGGATGGCGAGGACGATGATCAGGACGATTCCGCCCATCGCGAGGATTAGCACCGGCTCGAAGATCGCCATCAACGCGCCGATCAGGGTTTCCAGCTCGCGCTCCTGATTGTCCGCGGCGCGGTCGAGCATCTCATCCAGCTTGCCCGAGGCCTCACCCGCTGCGATCAAATGCATGGTGATCGGCGGGAACATTCCCGATGCGCCTAGCGAGCGGGCGACGCCCACGCCTTCGCGCACCTGCAGCGCGGCCTTTTCGACCGCGTCGCGCATGGGCACGTTGGAGACCACCTGGGCGCCGATCCGCAGCGCCTCGAGGATCGGGACGCCGCTGCCGAACAGGATGCCCAGGGTGCGCATGAACCGCGCGGTGTTGGCGCCGCGCGTGACGCGGCCGGCGAGCGGCGCGTGCAGCAGGGCGGTGTCCAGCCGGCGACGGAAGGCTTCGTTGCTTAACGCCTGTTGCAGCGCGACGAGCAGGATGCCGATCGTGATCAGCAGGTAGATGCCGTTGGCGCGCAGGAATGCCGAAAGGCCGATCAGCGCACGGGTCATGAGCGGCAGCGTGGCGTGGATGCTGGTGAAGACGTCGACCACCTTGGGGACCACATAGGTCATCAGCATCGTGACCACCGAGATCGCGACCACCGTCAGGATGATCGGGTAGAACGCCGCGAGCATGACCTTGCTCTTCAGCGCCTGCCGCCGCTCCACGTAGTCGGCGAGGCGTTCGAGCACCTGGTCGAGCTTGCCGGCCTGTTCGCCAGCTTCCACGGTCGCGCGGAACAGCGGCGGAAAGGCGCGCGGAAAGCGGGCGAGCGCCTGCGCCAGCGTTTCGCCTTCCGTCACGCTCCCGCGCACGCCAAGCGCGACGCGCTTGACGCGCCGCGACTCCGCCTGCTGGCCGATGGCAGCCAGGGATTCATCCAGCGGCATGCCGGCGCGTTCGAGCGTGGCGAGCTGGCGCGTGAACAGCGTCAGTTCGGTGATCGACAGGCCGCCGCGTGCGAGGGGCAGGGCGCGCCGCCGTGCGGGTGCGTCGGCGACTTCCTCGAGCTTGAGTGGCATCAGGCCGCGCGCGCGCAGCAGCTGGCGCGCGTGGCGCGGAGTATCGCCCTCGATCAGTCCGGTGCTGGATTTTCCGGAGGCGTCGAGGGCGGCGTATTCATAGGCGGCCATTGAAGGATCCGCTGGATATCGGGCGCACGCCGCAAGGCTCGCGGTGGTGATCGCCTGCCAGATTCACGGCTCAGCCCTCCACGGTGACGCGCAGCACTTCCTGCAGGCTGGTGGCGCCGGCAAGGACCTTCTCGCGCCCCGACTCGATGATGCCCGGTCCCAGCACGCGCGCGTAGTCCTCGAGGTCCTGCTCGGCGACGTTGTCGTGGATCATCGCCTCGAGATGCTTGTCGAGTTCGATGATCTCGTGAATGCCGGTCCGTCCGCGGTAGCCGGTACGCCGGCACTTGTCGCAGCCGACGGCGCGGTAGAGCGTGACGGGCTTGCCGCTGCGCGGCAGGCCGAGCTGCTCGCGCTCGACGGCGCTGGCTTCGTAGGCCTGGCGGCAGTCCTTGCAGAGCGTCCGGACCAGGCGCTGCGCCATCAGCCCCACCAGCCCCGAGGCGACCTGGAAGCTCTCGAGCCCCATGTCGCGCAGGCGGGCAATCGCGCCGACCGCGGTGTTGGTGTGCAGCGTGGAGAACACCATGTGCCCGGTCTGGCTGGCCTGCACCGCGATCTGCGCGGTTTCCAGATCGCGGATCTCGCCGATCATCACCACGTCGGGATCCTGTCGCAGGATGGCCCGCAGGCCGCGTGCGAAGGTCAGTTCCACCTTGGGGTTGACCTGTGTCTGTCCGACGCCTTCGATGTAGTACTCGATGGGATCCTCGACCGTCATGATGTTGCGCGTGTGGTCGTTGAGCACCGACAGCGCCGAGTACAGCGTCGTGCTCTTGCCTGAACCGGTCGGGCCGGTCACCAGCATGATGCCGTAGGGATGGTGGATGATGCGGTCGAGCGTCGTGATCTGGACTTCGTTGAGACCGAGCTGCTGGAGATCGAGCCGCTCGGACTGCTTGTCGAGGATGCGCAGCACGACGCGTTCGTCGTGCGCGCCGGTCGGCAGCGTCGAGACGCGGACGTCGACCTGCCGGCCGCCGAAGGTGCGCGAGATGCGTCCGTCCTGCGGCAGGCGTTTCTCGGCGATGTCGAGCCGCGCCATGATCTTCACGCGTGAGACGATCTTCGGCGCCAGCGCGCGCGGCGGCGACAGCACTTCGTGCAGCACGCCGTCCAGCCGGAAGCGTACGGCGGTGCGCTTCTCGAAGGTCTCGATGTGGATGTCCGAGGCGTTGTCCTTGATCGCCTGGACCAGCAGCCCGTTGATGAACTTGATGATCGGCGCGTCGTCGTCCGTCTCGAGCAGGTCCTCGGCCTCCGCCAGGGCCGCCGACAGGCTGCCGATGTCGCTGGCTTCCCGGTTCAGGCCATCCACGAGATCCGAAGCCTGCTGCTCGCCTTCGTAGCTGCGCGCCAGCAGGCCGTCGAAAACCTGCGGCGCGATGCGCCGGACGCGCACCGGGCGGCGCAGGAAACGCTGCGCCTCGGTAATCGCCGTCAGCGGGACGTCGGGCCGATACAGCAGGTCGACGTATGTCCCGTGGTCCTCGCCGACCAGGATGCCGTAGCGTTTCGCGAAGGAAAACGGAGGCTTGCGCGCCGCGAGCTCAGGGCTGGCCAAGGTCTGTCCCCACGGCCGCCGTCGCCTCCGTCCCGGCCGTGCTCGCCGATGGCGCGGGAACCCCGCCGCCTTCGCCTGACGGCGGCGCCGGGCGATTGTGCTGCGCGAGGTAGTCGTCCCACTCGTAGAGCAGCGGGTGCTCGTTGCCGATCAGCGGCGTGTGGCGGGGCGTCGAACGCATCTGCGCCTCGCGCATGTGGTCGTATTTCATCCGCGAGTAGTAGTCGACGTCGCCGGCCGTGCGCAGGATCACCGGGTGGATGAACACCATCAGGTTCTGGCGCTGGCGCGAATTGTTCTCATAGCGGAACAGGCCGCCGAGCAGCGGAATGTCGGACAGCAGCGGCACGCCGTCCTGCGTCTGGTTGATCTGATCGCCGATGAGTCCGCCGATGACGAGGATCTGTCCGCTGCTGACCGTCACGGTGTCGGTGATCGCGCGCTTGTTGGTGATCTGCGTCAGAGCGGAGGTCCCGGTGGCCGAGCTGCTGGTGAGGCTGGAATCCTCGAGCTTGATCTTGAGCCGGATGGTGTCGCCCTGGTTGATCGTCGGCGTGATGCCCAGCGACAGGCCGACGTCCTTGCGGTCGATAGTCTGGAAGGGGTTGACGACGCCGGTCGTGCTGGTGACGCCGCTGTTGGCGAAGGAGCCGGTCAAAAACGGGACTTCCTGTCCCACCTCGATCTTGGCCTCTTCGTTGTCGAGCGTCGTGATGTTGGGTGTCGACAGGATGTTTGTGTCGCCGTCGCTCTTGAGGGCGTGCAGCAATACGGCGAACTGCGTGGGGCCGCCGAACACGCCGCCGCCGATCGTCGCGCCCTGGGTGACGAGGTTGGCGAGCACCGCGGTGGTGCTTGGCGCCTGGCCTTGCGACGTGCCGCCGGTTGCCGTGGCGAGCGTTCCGAGCGTGTTCGGGTTCAGGATGCCGGCGGCCGCGCCGACGTTCTTGTTGAATACGCCCCAGTCGATGCCGAGCTGGCTGGCCTTGGTCGCGCTGACTTCGGCAATGATCGCCTCCACCTGGACCTGCGCGCGCCGGATATCGAGCTGCGAGATCACCTGTCTGATCATCTGCATGGTCTTCGGCGGCGCCGTGACGATCAGCGCGTTGGTGTCCTTGTCCGGCAGCACCGTGACCTCGCCGGCGCGGCCGGCGGCCAGCGCGGCGGCGGTCGCGCCGGGCTTGGTGGTCGCGGTGCCGGTTGCACCGGGTGCCCCCTCGTGGCCCGTCGCCTGCTGGGCGTAACCCTGCAGGATGGGCGCCAGATTGCCGGCGTCGGCGTACTTGAGATAGATGACCTGGGTCGCTCCTTGACTGCCCTGCGCAGGCGTGTCCAGCTCCTGGATGACCGCGACGAGGCGGGCACGCGCGTTCTTGTCGCCGGCGATGACGATCGAGTTCGTGCGGGTGTCGGCGATGACCGCCGGGGTGCGCGCGCTCGGGTCGTTCTGTTTCGCGCTGGCTCCGAGCGTCGTCAGCACTTCCGCCAAATCGCTTGCCGCCGCGTGCTGCAGCGGGACGATCTGGATACCCTCGTCGTTGCCCGTGTCCAGCTCGGCGATGATGCCCGCCAGCCGCTTCACGTTGTCCGCGCGGTCGGCGACGATCAGCATGTTTCCGGGCGCGTAGGCTGCCAGCTGTCCCCACTGTGGCACGAGCGGCCGCAGGATCGGCACCAGCTGCGCGGCGGACGCCGTGCGCAGCGCGAAGACGCGCGTGACGATGCCATCACCGGCGGCGTGCGCGCCGGCCGGGCCGGAGGCGCCGAGCTGGCGGACGTTGGCGTCGGGCACGATCTTCACCACGTCGCCCGAGGGCACGGCGGCGAAGCCCTGCACCGCGAGCACCGAGAGGAAGGTCTGGTAGAGCGCGTCCGCCTGCATGGGGCTCGACGACACCACCGTCACGGTGCCCTTCACCCGCGGGTCGACGATGAAGTTCAGGCCAGTGACTTCGCTGACGGTGGTGATCAGCGAGTTGATATCGGCATCCTTGAGGTTGAGCGTGACCGTGGCACCCTTGTCTGCCGCCGATGCAACGCTCCCCATCGTCACCATCAGCAGGACGAGGATGCAGCAATGGCGCAACGATCGCATCATGGCTTCAGGGCGTGAAATCGAGGTCGACGGTGCGCGTGCGGCCGTCGCGCTGGACGGTCAGCTTGACGCGCTGTGCCTGGCTCAGCTGACTTACGGCCTGCAAGGCGCGTGCCGGGTCACTCAGAGCCGTGCCGTTGATGGCGGTCACGAGATCTCCACCGTGCAGCCCCGCCGCGTCGAAGGCGCCCGGGTCGGTGCCGGGATAGACGCGGTAGCCCGTCTGGCCATCGGCCCCCGGGGCCTGCACCGGCTGCACGCGGATGAACCTGCTGGGGGCCGATGGATCGGACAGCAGGTCCTTGCGCAGGGCCGATGGTTTCGCTTCAGGTGGCGGTGGGCCGGCTACCGCGATAGGTCGGTCGCTGACGGTGTCCTGGCGGCGACGCTTGAGGTCGAGGCGCAGGGTCTCGAGGCGATCGTTGCGCTGCAGCACGATACGGTCCGGGAAGATCGCCTTGAGGAGCACGCCGGACGCCAGCGATTGCCCCAGGGCGTAGGGCTTGGTCTCGCCGTTGCCGGTCGCCACCAGCGCTCGCGATCTCGACGGCGCATCGCGGTCGGCGAGGATGCCGAACAGCTTCAGATTGAGCTGCGTTTCGGGTGCGGTGGCCAAGGCGCTGGCGGACGAGCCGTCCCCTCGCGCCGTGCCGAACAGACCGACGACGTTGCGATCCTCCGCGATCGAGGCGGCTTCCGCTGCGGGGCTCGCTCGCGGGACGACGGGCGGCGCGCGCCAGCGCGCCGCGTCCGGCGTCGGGATCAGAGTCCACAGGAAGCCGCCCGCCAACCACGCCACGACCAGAACCAGCAGCGCGCTGACGGCGGCCGGCAGCCGACGCGCGTGCCGTGTCAGGAAACGACGGATGGAAGTCGTCTGTGGCCAGGCAGGAGCGGTGCGAGTTGCCATGTCGGCGCATCATAGCCGGCGGCACGGCGCCCGCGGCGCCTCGCGACGTCCGTCTATGCGGTCTAAACCTGACGTTCGCGCTGCAGGGTCACCACCAGGACGTCCCGGTAGGCCGGCAACGCCGGATCGTGCCGCTGGATCGGCGTGACGCCGTGCAGCACCCGCGCGTCGTCGACCAGCGTCGCGTCGCAGGGTTCCGAGAGCGTGAAGCTGCCGAGATCCCGCCCGTCCGGGGCCTCGATCCGCGTCGTGCCGGAGTCGACGTTGTGGCGGTGCACCAGCAGGACCAGCACGTAGTCGACGCCGTCGTGGTGCATCCCCTCGGGCGTCGGCTGCCCCTGCGCGTGGAGCCCGGCCTCGATGCGGAACTGGTGCACCTCGCAGCGCCACCGCGGAACGGCGGGCTGCAGGCTGCCGAAGCCCAGCGCGCACAGGTGAAAGACCGCGGCAAGGCTCGCGCTGGCACCGACGCTTTCCTCGATGGGCTCGAACCAGCGCTGCACACCGCCGTTGAGCGGGTTGTAGTCGCGGCTCTGGTAGTGCGGCTGGTGCGGCTGCCGCTCCGCGCGGCCGTCGGCGTGCAGGCGGTATACCGCGTGGCGCCGCCGCCGGTAGTGGCCGCCGTCGGCCATGTAGAGGTCTTCCGGCATGCGCTCCCAGCTGGCCGCGAACGCCGGCCAGTCTGCCAGCGACCCCACCGCCTCGAGCCAGCGGCGCATGGCGGGTGCCGGGACGTATACCTGCCCGTCGCGACGCAGCGCGGCGACGCAGGGCATGCCAGGCAGGGACAAGGAGGTTTCCATGGACAGCTCGGTTCGCGCCAGCACGACGCATGAAGCCTGTGCGCGATTCTAGAGCAACGTCGAACGCCTCATGCCGAGGTCGTCCGCAAGACGACGGGCGCCGTGTACCTTGCGCGACCACGCGGAGATTCGGACGGTGCCGCGCCGTCGCGGGACGCGGTCGCGGTGAGTCCGCTCCGCGTGGGGGGATCAGTCGCGGCGCAGGTGCCCGATGCGCACGAACACCGGAACTCCGGCGCGCCGCAGGCAGCCTTCGGTTACGCTGCCGAGGAACGCCGAGCCGAGCGGCGCGCGGCCACGCGTCGTCATGGCGAGGATCGTCGCGGGATCCTCCGCGGCAAACGTGGAGATGGCTTCCGCCGGCCGGCCGTGCAGGATCTCCCAGCTCGGCTCGACGTGATACTTGGCGGCCAGCTCCTGCGCGCGCGAGCGCACGTACGCGGACTGGCTCACGTCGCTTGCCGGGACGTTGCCGGCCGGGCCGGCGTCAGGCGTGATGACGCCGACGACGACGAGGCGTACGCCGAGCCACGCGGCCAGCTGCGCGGCGTCCTCGGCCATGGATTCCGACAGCTCACTGCCGTCCAGCGACAGCACGACGCGCTTGATCGCCGTGGGCTTGTGGTCGACCTCGCCCTTGCCGACCGGTCGATAGACGAGGACCGGTGCGCCGCGCCCGCGCGCCACGCGCAGACCCACGGAGCCGATGATCTTCTCACGCAGGCCTGAGCTGCCGTGCGAAGTGAGCGCGACAAGTGTGTTCGGCGCGTGGCCGGCTTCCTGCAGGATGGCGATGGCGACGTCATCTTCCTCGACCACGCACAGGCTCTGTGCCGAGTAGCTCGCGGCGAGGGATTCCACCTGCCGGGCTGCTTCGTGCCGCTCGGTCTCGCGGTCGACGATGCGGAGCAGGGTCAAGGTCGTGCCGTGTACCGCCGCCATGCCCGCCGCATAGGGCAGGACTTCCCGCGCATGGGCCGAGCCGTCAAGGGGAACAAGGATCCGGTCGTACACAGTCGCACCTCCCAGGTGGTGATGTCGAAGTCAGATCAGGTTCGCGTTGCAGACGTAGTGGTGGGCGCCCTCGAAGATCCCCGCGCGGCCTTTCGTGATGCGCCGGCCGTCATGGCCTCCGTGGCGTGCGCGGCAGTTTATCCCGCGGCGGAGCGGGGTGGCCACTGCGCGCCAGAGGCTATCATCGCGGCCCAGTGGAGAGCGACGACGATGAGTGAACCCGGCAGGGAAGTGGCTCGACCCGCAGCGGCCCGGCTGCCCTCACGCGCGCGGTTGCAAGAGTGGGCAGACAAAGCGATCGAGGTGGCGCAGGCGGCGCGCGCGGACGCCTGGGAGCTCGTCGTGTCTGGTGGCAGCGCGCTGAGCGTTTCGGTTCGCTTGGGCGAAGTGGAGTCGGTGCAGTTCCAGCGTGACCGCGACCTTTCGATGACGGTCTACTACGGCCAGCGATCCGGTTCGGCGAGCACCAGCGACCTGTCGCCCAGCGGCATCGCGGAGATTGTCCGGGCGGCCTGCGATATCGCGCGGGCGTCGGAAGCCGATCCGTGCGCCGGGTTGCCGGAAGCCGGGGAGCTTGCGCGCGAGGATCCCGAACTGGATCTCTACCATCCCTGGGATCTCCCGGCGGAGACGGCCTGCGACGTCGCGCGCCAGTGCGAGGCCCGAGGCCTGGCGTTGGACGAGCGCCTGAAGGGCTCCGAGGGTGCCGGCGTCGATACCCGCGAAGGCTGCACGCTGCTGTGCAATTCGCTGGGCTTCGCGGGCTATCGCCGCAGCACGAGCCACTCCATCGGTTGCAGCCTGGTAGCGGAAGATGCAGCCGGCAAGGAGCAGGGCAGCTGGTACACGGCGTCACGCGTCGTGGACGAGCTCGACGCCGCCGGCGACGTCGGCGCCGAGGCGGGGCGCCGTGCGGTGGCGCGCCTGGGTGCGCGGACCCTTGCCCCGCAGCGCGTTCCGGTGGTGTACGAGGCGCCGGTGGCGCGCGGCCTGCTCGGGCAGTTCTGCGCGGCGATCTCGGGAGGCGCCCTGTATCGACGCGCAAGTTTCCTGCTGGATCGCGTCGGGCAGCCGGTGTTTTCCTCGACCGTGAACTTGCACCAGCGCCCGTATCTGCCGCGTGGGCCCGCCAGCGCCGCGTGGGACAGCGAGGGGGTGGCGACGCGGGATCGCGAACTGGTGGTCGGCGGCGTGCTGAGGGGCTATCTGCTGGGCAGCTACTCGGCGCGCAAGCTGGGCCTGAGGACGACCGGCAACGCTGGCGGCGTCTTCAATCTGCTGGCGGAACCGACGACCGGGGACCTGCCGATCCTGCTGGAGACGATGGGGCGTGGTCTGCTGGTCACCGAGCTCATGGGACAGGGCGTCAACCTGACGACCGGAAACTACTCCCGTGGCGCGGCCGGCTTCTGGGTGGAAAACGGGAAGATCGCCTATCCGGTCGCCGGGATCACGCTGGCCGGACAGCTGGCCGACATGTTCCGCGGGATCCGCGCCATCGGCGACGACGTGGATCGCCGCGGCGGTATCCAGACCGGCAGCCTGCTCATCGACGGCCTGACGATCGCCAGTTGATGCACCGGCGCAGTGCGGGCGGGCGTCACGAAGCCCGCAGCGCCTCGCCGGCCTTCGCCGCGGAGGGGCGGGCGATGTCCTGCAGCCGCTGACGGGTTTCATCCATGTCCGAGCACGCCAGCAGCGCCCGCGCCTGCCGGCGCAGCTGGCCGATGTCGGAGCCGATGATGATGCGCTTGATTTCCAGCACGTTGGCCGGATGCATGGAGAACTCGCGCAGGCCGAGCCCCAGCAGCAGCCGCGTGTAGCGCGCGTCGCCGGCCATCTCGCCGCACATCGCGACCGGCACGCCGGCGGACGCGCCGGCCTCGATCGTCATGTGGATGAGGCGCAGCACGGCGGGGTGCAGTGGGTCATAGAGATAGTTCACTTCGTCGTCGACGCGGTCGATCGCCAGCGTGTACTGGATCAGGTCGTTGGTGCCGATGGAGAAGAAGGCCGCGTCGCGTGCCAGCCAGGCCGACGCCAGCGCGGCGGCCGGGACTTCGATCATGGCGCCGACCGGCACCTGTTCGGCGACGCGCTGCCCTTCGCGGCGCAGCTCGGCGCGCGCTTCACGGATGACCGCCTGCGCCTGACGGAATTCGCCGACGCTGGAGATCATCGGCAGCATGATGCGCATGTTGCCGTGGATGGAAGCCCGCAGCAGCGCGCGCACCTGAGTCCGGAACAGGTCCTGGTGCTTCAGGCACAGCCGGATGGAGCGCAGCCCCAGCGCCGGATTGCTGGCCATGGCGGCTCCCGCCCGGGAGGCCGGTCCCGGCTTGTCGGCGCCGAGATCCAGCGTGCGGATCGTGATCGGCCCCTTCACGGTCGACACGACGCGCGCGTAGGCGTCGTACTGCTCGGCCTCATCGGGCGAGTCGCTGCGGTTCATGAAGAGGTATTCCGTGCGGTAGAGGCCCACGCCCTCGGCGCCGAGCTGCGCGGCCTCCACGGCGTCCTCGGGCTGCTCGATGTTCGCCTGCAGGTGCACGGTGAGCCCGTCGCGCGAGACGGCCGGCCGGCTGCGCAGGCCTTTGAGCGCCGCACGTTCGCGGACCTGTGCCTGCTGTCGGCCGCGGAAGTGCGCCAGCGCCTGGGCATCCGGTGCGGCGAGCGCGTGGCCGCGATCACCGTCGACGATGACCGTTTCACCGTCCTTCAGCAGCCGCCGCACGCCGTGCGCGCCGACGATGGCGGGAAGCGCGAGGCTGCGTGCGAGAATCGCACTGTGTGACAACGGACCGCCGTATTCCGTGATGAACGCTACGGCGCCCTGCTGCGAGAGCAGGATGAGGTCGGCCGCCGTCACGTCGTCGGCGATGACGATCGTCGGCGCGCCGGCGGCGTCGCTGCCGCCGCGTGCCGGCAGCACCTTGTCCTGCCGCAGCAGGATGCGCAGGATCCGGCCGGCGACCTGCAGCACGTCGTCCCGGCGCGCGCGCAGGTAGGGGTCGTCCATCTGCTCGAAGACCGCCACCAGCTCGTCGCGCTGGTGCTTGAGCGCGGCCTCGGCGTTGCAGCGCCGCGTGCGAATCTGCGTTGGAACGGCCTGGGTGAAGCGCCGGTCGTCGAGCATCAGCAGGTGCGTATCCACGAAGGCCGCGATCTCGCCCGCGGCGCGCGACGGGATGCGCTCCCGCACGGACTCCAGCTGCGCGCGCGCGTGGCGCCGCGCCGCTTCGAAGCGCTCGACCTCGGCTTCCAGCTGCTCAGGAGCCAGCGTGTACTCGGGGATGTCGAGGTCGCCGTCGTAGAGATGCTGCACGCGGCCGATGCCGATGCCGCGCGAGACGCCGATGCCGGACAGCCAGAGCGCCATGTCAGGCCTCTTCGCCGAAGCGCGCAGCGGCCAGCGCGGCGATGGCCTCGAGCGCTTCGGCGGCGTCATCGCCTTCGGCCCGCACCGTGAGCTCCGTGCCCTGCGCCGCCGCCAGCATGAGCACACCCATGATGCTCTTGCCGCTGACGCAGCGATGCGCGGTCTGCAGGTGGATGTCGGCGCGGTAGCGGGCGGCGAGCGTGACGAGCTTGGCCGCCGCGCGCGCGTGCAGGCCAAGGCGGTTGACGATGCGGATGGTGCGCTCCATGTCAGTCGTCCGGGCCCTCGGCGGTGGGCTCCGATCCGGCCACGATGCCGCGCCGGCCGCCCTCGACCGCGTTGCGCGTGATGGTCGGCAGATCGCAGTCGGGGTAGTTGAAGATGCGGATCAGCATCGGCAGGTTGATCCCCGCGACCAGCGTTGCGTGGCTGCTCGCCGCCAGGCTCACCGCGATGTTGCTCGGCGTCGAGCCGAAGGCGTCCGTCAGCATGAGAACGCCATCGCCCTCGTCCAGCCTTTCGAGCGTGCGCCTGCCCTGCGACAGGAGGATGTCCGTGCTCTGCACGCGGCGCACCTCGAGGATGTCGGTGGGCAGCGGCAGCTCGCCGATCAGGTCCTCGACGGTGTCGAGCAGCAGCCGGCCGAGCTTGCCGTGCGTGACCAGCAGGACGCCGACGGTCATGCGGTCCGCCGTTGGCGGCGCGCCGGGGGCCGGTGCCCCCCGTCCGCCATGCGGCGGAGTCGATCGAAAAGCATCAGCTCAGCTCCCGGTGACGGATGGCAACGGTGAGCGTCGCGTTGCGCAGATGATGCGCCAGGCGTTCGACCAGGTAGACGGAGCGGTGGCGGCCGCCGGTGCAGCCGACGGCCACGGTGACGTAGGGACGGCCCTGGTCGCGGAACACCGGCAGCCAGCGCGCCAAGAAGGCTTCCACCGCGGTGGCGTATTCGCCGACCTCAGGGCGCGTGTCGAGGTAGCGGGCGACCGGAGCGTCGCGGCCGGTCATCGCGCGCAGCTCGGGCACCCAGTAGGGGTTCGGCAGGCAGCGGGCGTCGAACACGAAGTCCACGCCTTCGGGCAACCCGTGCTTGTAGCCGAAGGAGAGGAAGGTCAGGGCCAGTTGGGCGGCGCCGCTTTCCGGGACGCGCGCGTGGATGGCGAAGCGCAGTTCGTGGAGGCTGAGGCTGCTGGTGTCGATGGTCTCGTCCGCCAGCCTTTCGATCGGCTGCAGGATGCGCTGCTCCAAGCCGATGGCTTCGCGCAGGTTGACTTCGCTGCTGGTCAGCGGGTGCTTGCGGCGCGTCTCGTTGTAGCGCGTGAGGATGGCGTGCGCGCTCGCGGTCAGGAACAGCACACGGGTTGCCACGCCCTGGCTGCGCAGGCTGTCGACGGTCTGCGGGAAGCCTTCGATCTCGCTGCTGCTGGCGCGCGCATCGATGCCGATGGCGACGTGCTCGAAGCGCGGGGCCGGATGGCCCAGCGCCTGCTCCACGAGCGGCTGCACGAGCGTCAGCGGCAGGTTGTCGATGCAGTACCAGCCGAGGTCCTCGAACTGCTTGAGCGCCACGGTCTTGCCGGCGCCTGACAACCCGCTGACGATCACCAGCTGCATTGATCCCCTGTCCGCTCCTCGTTCGTCTTCAGCAGTTCACGTTGGCGCGCGTCGAGGTCCGCGGCTGCATCGTGGCCGGCCATGCGCTGGCTCCACGCAGCGCAGGCGGCGAGCGCCCATGTTGCCAGAACGCCGCCGTGCCGGGGCGGCGCGGTGACGGCCCACAGGCGTTCGCCGAGCAGCCGTTCCTCGTGCCAGCGCCCACGGAGCCGCTGGTCGGGCGTGTCAGGCGTCGCCACGGTACCGAGGGACGGCAGATCGATGGCGAGGTCGAGCCGGCAGCGTCGGGTGACGGCGGCAGCTCCGTAGACGCCTGCGACGTCGACGACCCCCAGCCCGGCAACGGCCATGGCGCCCGCCAGCGGCGCGGGACATGCGCCGACGAGCAGGGCGGGTCCGAGCCTGCGCACGGCGACGGCGTCGTCGGCGATGAGCGCGTGGCCGCGTTCGATGAGCGCGAGCGCCAGCGCCGTCTTGCCGGTGCCGCTTGCACCGCGCAGCAGCACGCCGAGGGATGCGATGCGCACCAGCGTTGCGTGCAGCACTTGCGCGGGAAGCGCGTCGAAGGCGGCGTCCCGCAGCTGGCGCAGGACCTGCGATTCCGGCAGCGGAGAGCGCCAGACTGCGCCCGGAAAGTGGTCTGCCAGCGCCATCAGCTCCTTGCCGTCGTTGGCCAGATACAGTGCCTGTGCGCCCTGCGCGTGCAGCTGCAGCAGCGCACTTCGCGGGTCAGCCTCTGCCTTCCACCACTGCGCCGCCGCCGTGCCGCACACCATCGCACGCGCCGCGAAGGCCGGATGGAAGTAGCTCGTTGCGGGCAGCGGATCGGCAGGCGGTCTCCGCAAGCTCGGGGCGGCCTCGGACGCCGGCTTGTAGAGCGTTCGCGGCCACGATGAGGGCAAGGCAGGCCCGACGGGAAGACCCGTCGTCAGGCGGTCAGCAGGGTGAGCAGCGCGGGTGCGTCGGGGGCCTCGCGGACCTGCCGGCAGAAAGCTTCGTCCGCGAAGTTCTCGGCGAGCCGGGAGAGGATCTGGAGGTGTTCATCGGTGCTCTGGCGCGGGACGAGGAGCCCGAACACGAGGTCCACCGGGTTGCCGTCGTGGGCCGCGTATTCCACCGGGTGCCGCAGGCGCATGAACGCACCGACGGCGTGGCTGACGCCGGCGATGCGGCCGTGGGGAATGGCCACGCCGTGGCCGAGCCCGGTGCTGCCCAGCTTTTCCCGGCCGGCAAGGCTCGCGAGGATGTCGTCTGCGCTGCTGTCACCCGTGCCTTTCGCGAGCAGCTGCGAGATCTCTTCCAGGACCCGCTTCTTGCCCACCGCGCTGACCCCTGTACGGATGCGGTCGAGATCCAGGATATCGTCGAGTTTTGCCAATGGGTGGTCCTCAGGAAAGAGGGCCCGATGAGAATCGGGCCCGATGGTGGTCGTGATGGATTCTTGGGTCTAGGGCAGACTGCGTTTCGCGTCGGCGGGACGCGCATTCTGCCGGATCGCCTGGTCATGCCTTCGCTCGCGGTGCCGGCGTGCCTGTTCGTCGAGCTTCGACATGAGCGTGTCGATCGCTGCGTACATGTCGGGTCGCGATGCGGTGGCGTGCAGCGTGGCGCCCGCGACGCGCAGCGTGCCGTCGGCGCGGTGCGCGAGGTTGTCCACCGTCAATACGACGGTGGCGTCGATCAACCGGTCGACGTGCCTTTCGATCGGCTTGACCTTGCTTTCGACGTAGTCGCGCAGCGCCGCGCTGATATCGACGTGATGGCCAGACAGGTTCAGGTTCATGCTTGCCTCCAGGGTCACTCGGGTGTTTCACCCATGCCCGCGCCGTGGGCGACGTTCAGGCCATCATCCGGCGCTCGCTGGACGGCGGAATGCGCAGGCCCTCGCGGTATTTCGCGACAGTGCGCCGTGCGACCTGGATGCCTTCGCCGCGCAGGCGCGCGGTGAGCATCGCGTCGGACAGCGGCTGTCGTGGCCGCTCCTGGGCAATCAGCCGTCTGATCATGGCCTGTATTGCCACTGCTGAACAGGTTCCTCCAAGCGTGGTGTTGACGTGGCTGGGAAAGAAGTACTTGAGCTCGAACAGCCCGCGCGGCGTGAGCATGTACTTGTTGGCCGTGGCGCGGGACACCGTCGATTCGTGCATGCCGAGGGGTTCGGCGATGGTGCGCAGCACCAGGGGCCGCATCGCCTCCTCGCCGTAGTCGAGGAAGGCGCGCTGTTCGCGGACGATGCGTTCGGCGACCCGCAGCAGGGTGTCGTTGCGGGCAGTGACGCCGGAGATCAGGTTGCGCGCCTCCTGCAGGTGATGGCGCAGCGCGCGCTGGTCGTCGGAATGATCGGCACGCCGGATCAGGCTGCGGTAGTAGGCGTTGACCCGCAGGCGGGGGATGTGGGCTGGGTTGAGCGTGACGCGCCACTGTCCGTTGGTCCGCAGCGCGACGACGTCCGGCTCGACGTAGTTCATGCGGGTCGCCAGCCACGGGCGACCCGGGTGCGGCTGCAGGGAAGTGATCAACGCCAGCGCGGCGTCCACGGATTCCTGGTCCAGGCCCGTGGCGCGGGCCAGCGCCGCGAGGTCGCGACGCGCGAGCTCTTCCAGCGGCAGGTCGAGCAGGCGCAGGGCGTCACGCTTCGCCGGTGCGCCTGATTGCGCGAGCTGGAGTCGCAGGCATTCGCGGATATCGCGGGCTCCGACGCCGTTGGGTTCGAAGCCGTGGATCACTTCCAGCACGCGCGCGACGCGCGATGCGTCCACTCCCGGGCGGCTGCACAGGTGGTCGCGGACCTCTTCCCAGTTCTTCAGGTAGCCGTCGTCATCGATTGCGTCGACGAGCTCGAGCGCGATATCGGTGTCGCGTGCGTCCAGTGAGGAGACGCGGACCTGCCACTCCAGATGTTCGCGCAGGCTGACCTGACGGTGCGCGTTGGCTTGCAGATAGTCGCGGAGACCGCCATCTGCGGGCCCGCCCCATTCTTCGTCGAAGCTCTCTGCGTCTGCCGCCGCGTCAGGGGCTTCGTGGAGCTCGTCGTCACGGTCCGCCCCCTCGTCCGGTGCGACGGCCGGCGTTTCCCGCTCCGACCCCTCCTCGCGGTCTCCCGGCGCGTCGCGGTCGACGGGCGGCGGCTCGGGCTCCGCAAGTTCCAGCATGTAGTTGCATTCCAGCGCTTCGCGGATCTCGCTGCGCAGCTCGAGGCTGGACATCTGCAGCAGCCGGATCGCCTGTCGCAGCGCGGGCGTCAGCGCCAGCGTGGTGCGTTGGCGCGTCGACAGCCCCGGTTTCACGTCTTGCCTGGATGGACGCCGGCCATGGCCTTATTGTAGCCACAGCTTTCGGGACGCCGTCGACCCTCCCGAAGGCTCGGCGAAGCGCCCTAGAGACGGAACTGTTCGCCGAGATAGACCTTGCGGACCAGCGGCGCTTCCAGCAGCGCGCGCGGCACGCCTTCAGCGATGACCTGGCCCTCGTTGAGGATGTAGCCGCGGTGGCAGATGCCGAGCGTCTCACGCACGTTGTGATCCGTGATCAGCACGCCGATGCCGCGGCGCGCCAGCCCGCGGACGATGTTCTGGATGTCCATCACGGCCAGCGGATCGACGCCGGCGAAGGGCTCGTCGAGCAGCATGAAGCGGGGGTTGGCGGCCAGCGCGCGCGTGATCTCCGCTCGCCTGCGTTCGCCGCCGGACAGTGACATGCCGAGCGCATCGCTGACGTGGCTGATGTGCATCTCGTCCAGCAGGCGCGCGAGCTCGGCGCGGCGCTGCCGTGGCTTGAGGTCACGCCGCGTCTCGAGGATGGCCATGATGTTGTCGGCCACCGACAGCTTGCGGAAGATCGACGCCTCCTGCGGCAGATAGCCGATGCCAAGCCGGGCGCGTTGGTGCATCGGCAGCGTGGTGATGTCGCGGTCCCCCAGCGTGATGCGGCCGCCGTCCGCGGGAATCAGCCCGACCAGCATGTAGAAGGAGGTGGTCTTGCCGGCTCCGTTCGGCCCCAGCAGGCCGACGATGTGCCCCGCGCTCACCGACAGGGAAACGTCGTTGACAGCCGCCCGCTTGCGGTAGTGCTTGACGAGGTGCGTCGCCTGCAGCGTCAGCTCGTGCGACACGGCTGGTTGCGTGGAACGCTGCTCCGTATCTCGCGTGGCGCCGGCGCTCGGCGCCGGGGAGGTGGCGGCGGACGCGTCCCGGGTCATGGCCTTCGCGGCTGCGCTCACGGATGGCCCGTCGAGGCGTTGTCGGGGGGCGGCGGCTGGATGACCATGTGGACGCGGCCGTTGGTTCCGCCGTTGGCCTGCACATGATGGCTCAACGCGTCGTAATGGATGGTCTTGCCTTCCACGACGTTGCTGCCGCGCGTCAACTTGGCGTCGTCGGTGAGCGTGAGCTGCTGGGTCGCCGAGTCGAAGAACATGTGCAGGGCATGCGCGGTGACCGGCGGATCCGCCGGGCCGCTGCTCGGGTGCTTCATGTGCGCCGGGTTGCCGGTCAGCGTCGCGGTGTACTGGCCGTTCTTCAACTGGCGCATTTCGAGACGGTTGCCCGTCATGTCCATGGTGTTGGAGGTCATGACGACCTGGCCGCTGTAGATGGCGTAGTCGCCCTGCACGAGCTCTGCGCGATCCGCCGTCACGTTCACTGGGCCGGTGGGCCGGAACTGTTCCGCCGTGGGCGCCTTCAACGCGGCCTGGTCCGACTCACGCTGGGCGGCGCTGCTCGTCGGGACGCCAGCCGGGCGCGCCGCCGCCGGTCCGTTCACCGGGCTCGCCACCGAGCGCTGCGCGGCTCGCGTTTCGGATGCGGCGGTTCCATCCGGCCGCGCGGCAGGTGAGGAAGCCGCGTGCGCGGCGGCTGCGGCACCGCACAGCAGCAGGCCGCCCGCGACCAGCGTGATGCACTCAGTGGCGCGCGGAAACTTCATAATTCATGTGCACCTTGCCGAGCAACGAGAGGCTGTGTGTCAGCCAGTTTGCGCGCATGCCGTGATCCGCGGTTCCCGTGCGCCCTTGGCTCGTGAGTGTCACCAGCGCGTTCGTGTGGAGCTCGTGGGTGGCTGGATCGAGCCACAGATGGGTGCTCGTGATGGTCAGCGGCTGCAGCGTGTCGGGCCAGCGGCCGTGCGCCTGCACGTCGCCGTACAGATAGATCGGCTGGCCGCGACCCTGGAGGTCGCCGTGCTGGGCGGTGGCGATCCACGGATGCTGCGGGTTGAGGGTCGTGACGCGCAGGCCGCTGCCGGTGGTCCGGCCGCTATGGTACTGGTCGAGCTGCACGGCGTGCGCGCGGATCTCCGGCACCCCGTTCGCGCCGTAGCGCGTCAGCTCGGCGTCCTGGAGGACGTACTGCGGGCCGAGGCTGTCGGCCTGGGTGTCCACGCTGGGCGTGCGCGTCTGCCGCAACAGCGAGTAGATGAGCACCATGGCAGTCGCCAGGAGTACCAGCAGTGCGAAGGCTCGCCGATGGCTCACGGGCCGCTCTGTGCCGCCAGCAGCAGGTCCGCGGCTTCGCGGATGGCGCCACCGCCGCCTGGGCAGCGGCTGATCCAGTGCGCCGCGGAGGCGGCGCAGGGGTGCGCATCGGACACGGTCATCGCCAGCCCCGCGCGTCGCATGAGCGGCAGGTCGGGCACGTCGTCCCCCATCACGGCGCAGGCGGCATCGTCGAGATCCAGCGCGTTGCGCAGTTCGTTAAACGCGGCGGACTTGTCGGCGGCGCCGAGCTGCACGTGGCGCACCCCGAGCGACGCGAGTCGGCTGGCGATGGCGGCGGACGGGCGGCCGGAGATGACCGCGACGTCGATTCCTCCCTTCAGCAGCAGGCGGATGCCGAGCCCGTCCCGCACGTTCGTGGTCTTCCACTCCTCGCCGTCTGGCCCCAGGTAGAGCTTGCCGTCCGTCATTACGCCGTCGACGTCGAGTACCAGGCATCGCACCCTGCGGGCGCGGGCGAGGATCTCCGGCGACACGTCCGCTGCCACGGCTACGGTGCGGCGCGGAGCGGTCATCACACGACGCCCGCGCGCAGCAGGTCGTGCATGTGCAGCACGCCGCTGAGCGTTCCGAGATCGTCGGTAATGACCACCGAGGTGATCTTGTGCCGCTCCATGATGGAGACCGCCTCGGCGGCGAGCTGGCCGGCCCGCATGCGGCGGCCGCCGCGCGTCATCACGCGCTCGATGGGGGTGCCGCGGATGTCGACGCCGCCGTCCAGAACGCGCCGCAGGTCGCCGTCGGTGAACACGCCCAGCGCATGCCGGCTGGCGTCGACCACGACGGTCATGCCCAACCCCTTGCGGGTCATCTCCAGCAGCGCGTCGCGCAGTGACGCGTGCGCGTCGACGCTCGGCATCTCGTCGCCGGTGTGCATGAGATCTCCGACGTGCAGCAGCAGGCGCCTGCCGAGCGTGCCACCCGGGTGGCTGCGGGCGAAGTCGTCGCGCGTGAAGCCGCGCGCCTCCAGCAGCGCCACGGCGAGCGCATCGCCCATGGCCAGCGCGGCCGTGGTGCTGGCGGTCGGAGCGAGATCGAGCGGACAGGCCTCGTGGGGCACCGAGACGTCGAGGTGCACGTCCGCCAGCCGCGCCAGCGTGGAGGTGCTGTTTCCGGTCAGGGCAACCAACGGTACGCCCAGCCGCTTGATCAGCGGCAGGATGGTAATCAGCTCCGCGGTCTCGCCCGAGTGGCTGATGGCGATGACGGTGTCTTCGCGCGTGATCATGCCGAGGTCGCCGTGGCTCGCTTCCCCCGGATGGACGAAGAACGCCGGCGTGCCGGTGGACGCCAGCGTCGCCGCGATCTTGCCGCCGATGTGCCCGGACTTTCCCATGCCGGTGACGACCACCCGGCCGCGGCACGCGAGCAGCAGCTCGCAGGCGTGCGTGAAATCCTCTCCGATGCGTCCGATCAGGCTCGTCAACGCATCACGTTCGATGCGCAGCACCCGGCGGCCGAGCTGTTCGGCGGAGTCGGCAGGTTTCAGGGGGATCGCTGTATCGGGCACGGAGATCGGGGAGCTTCGTCGCGGGCGTGGGCGGGAGGCTAGTTTATGTGCAATGCCGTGTGGCCGCCGCGCGTGCCGGCGTCACGCCCGCTGTCGCTGCGGACGCGCGAACCACACCAGCACGACCAACACGATGAACAGCCAGCCGCTGACCCAGTAGATCTCGTTGAGGCCGATCATGAACCCTTGGTTCATGATCTCGTGCGACAGCAGGGCCCACGCCTGGCGTGCGTCGAGCCCCAGCTCCGTGGCACGTCGCAGGAAGGCGTGGATGGCCGGGTTGGTAGGGTCGACGAGGCTCGTCATGTGCTGGGCGTGGATCGCCTCGCGCTTGTCCCACAGCGCGACGGACACCGAGGTGCCGATGGACAGCGCTTCCAGCCGGGCGAAGTTGAAGAGGCTCGAAGCGGCCGCGATGTTCTCGCGCGCCATGGTGCTGAAGCAGATCGTCGTCAGCGGCACGAAGAAGAAGGGCATGCCGATGCCCCACGGGATGCGCAGCAGGAAGACCTTCGCGAAGTTGATGTCGGTGTTGGCGAAGGCCACCATGAAGCTGACGCCGGCGAAGATCAGCATGCCGATCGAGACCATCGCGCGCGGGTCGTACTTGTCCGACAGCCAGCCGGCGATCGGCGAGAAGAAGATGCCGAAAACGCCGATCGATGCCGTCGCGAAACCCGCCCACGTTGCGTTGTAATTGCTGGGCAGCGCCGTCTGCAGCCACAGCGGCAGCAGCACTACGCCGCTGAAGTAGGCCATGTAGCCGAGCGTCATGGTGATGCAGGCAACGCTGAAGTTGCGGTTGGCGAACAATCTCAGATCGACCAGCGGCTGTTTTTCCGTCCACTCCCAGGCGAGGAACAGCAGCAGCGCGAGCGCGGCGACGATGGCGAGCGTGATGATGAACGGCGACTGGAACCACGCGTCGTCATTGCCCTTGTCGAGCATGATCTGCAGGCAGAACACGCCGACGATCAGGAACGCGAGGCCGATCACGTCGACCGCCTCATGCGCAATTTTCGTCTCCCGGTCGCGCAGCAGGATCCACACCAGCGACGCGACTGCGATGCCGAAGGGCACGTTGATGTAGAAGATCCAGTTCCAGCGATAGTCGTCGGTGATGATGCCGCCCAGCACCGGTCCTGCGACCGGCCCGACGATCGCGGTCATGCCCCAAATGCCGTTGGCGAAGCCCTGCCGCGCCTTGGGGTAGTTGGCGAGCAACAGGGACAGCGAGATGGGGATCATCGGCCCGGCGGCCGCGCCCTGCAGGGCGCGCGATACCAGCAGGAGGGGGAAGGTCGGCGCCAGCCCGCAGGTCAACGAGAACAGCGTGAACAGCAGCGTGCAGACGACGAACAGCCGCACTTCGCCGAAGCGCTTCGCCAGCCACCCGGAGATCGGTACCGCCACGGCGTTGGCGACCGCGAAGGAGGTGATGATGAAGGTGCCGTTGTCGGCCGATACGGCGAGGTCGCCGGCAATGGTCGGAATCGACACGTTGGCGATGGAGGTGTCCAGCGAGTTCATGAACACGCCGAGTCCCAGCGCGACGGTCAGCAGCGCCAGCTGCGCCGGCGGCAGCCAAGGGTATTCGCCGTCCTGCGCGGCCGCCCGCGGCCGCGACATCCCGGCGCCGGATGCCGTGGGCGGCGTGGCGACGCTCACGGAGGCGTGGCCCCGATCATTCAGTTGCCCCCGCGCGGCCCGGCGACGGCCCCGGCCGCGAGAACCATACGAGGATCACCAGCGCAATGAACAGCCAGCCGGAAAGCCAGTAGATCTCGTTGAGGCCGATCATGAAACCCTGGTTCATGATGTCGTGCGCGAGCAGCGACCACGCCTGTTTCAGGCTGAAGCCCAGCTGCAGCGCGTGCTGCAGAAAAACGTGGACCGCCGGGTTGCTGGGGTCCACGAGGCTCGTGATGTGCTGGGCGTGAATCGCCTCGCGCTTGTCCCACAGAGCGACTGACACGGAAGTCCCGATGGACAGGCCTTCGAGGCGCGCGAAGTTGAACAGCCCCGAGGCGGCGGCCATGTCCTCCCGCACTACGCCGCGGAACGACAGCGTGATGAGCGGCGTGAAGAAGAAGGGCGCGCCAATACCCCACGGCAGTCGCAGCAGGAAGACCTTGGCGAAGCTGATGTCGACGTTGGCGAAAGCCACGACAAAGCTCACCGCGGCGAAGATCAGCATGCCGAAGGACACCAGTACGCGCACGTCGTACTTGTCGGACATCCAGCCGGCGACCGGGGAGAACACCAGCGCGAGCAGGCCGGTGGAGGCGGTGGCATAGCCCGCCCAGGTCGCGGTGTAGTTGTCGGGCAGCGCGGTCTGCAGCCACAGCGGCAGCAGCACGATGCCGCTGAAGTAGGCCATGTAACCGAAGGTCATGGTGATCGTGGCGACCGTGAAGTTGCGGTTCCGGAACAGCCGCAGCTCGACGAGCGGATGCTCCGCAGTCGCTTCCCACGCCAGGAACAGCAGCAGCGTGAAGGCGGCGATGATCGTCAGCACGATGATGAAGGTCGACTGGAACCAGGCCTCGTCGTTGCCCTTGTCGAGCATGACCTGCAGGCAGAACAGGCCGACCGTCAGGAGCACGAGCCCCATGAGGTCGACGCGCTCGTGCGCGGTCCTGGTTTCGCGGCGGCGCAGCAGAATCCACGTCAACGCCGCGGCGGCGATGCCGAAGGGCACGTTGATGTAGAAGATCCAGTTCCAGCGATAGTTGTCGGTGATGATCCCGCCGAGCACCGGACCGGCGACGGGCCCGAAGGTGGCTGTCATGCCCCATATGCCGTTGGCGAAGCCCTGCCGCTCCTTCGGATAGTTGGCGAGCAGTAGAGACAGCGAAATGGGGATCATCGGCCCGGCTGCCGCGCCCTGGAAGGCGCGGAACACCAGCAGCATCGGAAAGGTGAAGGACAACCCGCAGAGAAACGAGAACAGCGTGAAGAGCAGCGTGCAGGTGACGAACAGGTGCACCTCGCCGAAGCGCTTGGCCAGCCAGCCCGAGATCGGCACGGAGACGGCGTTGGCCACCGCGAAGGAGGTGATGATCCATGTGCCTTCGTCCGCCGAGACCGCGAGATCGCCCGAGATGGTCGGGATGGACACGTTCGCGATCGAGCTGTCCAGCACGTTCATGAAGATCGCGAAGCCCATCGCCACGGTCAGCAGCGCGAGCTGGCGCGGCGGCAGCAGGGGATAGCCGCCGCGCGACAGGCGGACGGCAGGCGTCGTGCCGCCGGACGGATTCATCGTGGTCGACACCGGTCACCTCCCGGTGGCGCGCGTCAGCCGCCGTTTACCGCCGCCAGCTGGGCCGCACCGTTGGCCTTCAGGATCTGCTCGACCAATGCGTCGAACGCGGTCCGCGACAGCCGATAGACGTTGGTCTCGTAGACGGGCTTGGGCGGTGGGAGCTGCGCCAGAAGCGGGCCGCGGGTGTCCGACACGTTCACGTTGACGTCCATCGACAGGCCGATGCGCAGCGGGTGCTTCTCGAGTTCCTTCGGGTCAAGCGAGATGCGCACGGGCACGCGCCGCAGGATCTTGATCCAGTTGCCGGTGGCGTTCTGCGGCGGCAGCAGCTCGAAGGCGGCGCCGGTGCCGGCGGAGATGCCGACCACCTTGCCGTGGTAGGTCACGCTGCTGCCATAGAGGTCGGCGTGGATGGTCGCCGGCTGGCCGATGCGCACGTCCTTGAGCTGCGTTTCCTTGAAGTTTGCGTCCACCCACAGGTCGTGCAGCGGCACGATCGTCAGCAGCTGCTGCCCGACGGTCACGTGCTTGCCGAGCTGCACGCTGCGCTGCGCCACGTAGCCGGTGACCGGCGCCAGCACGCGCGTGCGCTTCAGGTTGAGCCACGCCTGGTGGAGGTTGGCGATGGCCAGCGCGACCTGCGGGGTGTCGCGCAGGTGTGCGCCGTCGACCTGCGCCTGCAGCGCGGCGAGCTGGTGCCTGGCGTGCAGCAGCTCCTGCTGGGCGCCGGCGTAGCTGGTTTCCGCGTGCTGGAACTGTTCCAGCGTGACGCCGTGCACGGCCAGCAGGCTCTTGTCGCGCTCGAAGTCGCGGCGCGCCTGTTCCAGCATCGCCTGGCGCAGCGCGATGGTCGCGTGCTCGCCCGCCTCCTGCTGGCGCAGCACGCGCACGTTGCGGACCGCGGCGCCCAGCGCGGCCTTGGCGTGCTCGAGGGCGATCACCTGGTTGCTGTCGTCGAGCCGCACGACCGTCTGGCCGGCGTGCACGAGGTCGGTGTCGTCGGCGCCGATATCCGTCACCGTATCCGCGATCTGCGGCGTGAGTTCGACCAGGTTGCCGTGCACGTAGGCATCTTCCGTCGTCACGTGGAATTGGCCGACGAAGAAGTAGTACAGCCCGTAGCCGATGATGGCGATGGCGAAGATCCCGATGATCCCGAAGATCAGGCGCTTGCGCTTGCGCCGCCGCTTGCGGTCGTCCGGTGCCGGTTTCTTCGCAGCAGGGGCCGCGGCCGGCGCGGGTGTCCCGGTGCCTGGCGCGTCGGGCGTGCCGAGGGATTCGTCTGGGTTGTCGCTCATGGAGATGGGGTCTTGATGGGAATGGGCTGCGCCAAGGGCGTCGTGGTCAGGCCTTCGGGCGGCGGCTCATCCGCCTTCGGCCACCAGCCCCCGCCGAGCGCGCGCATCAGGGTGGCGGTGTCCACGAGGCGAGCCAGGCGCGCGTCCGCGTAGCTGATCTCGGCGCGGCGCAGGTCGACCTGCGCCGCGCGGTTGGCGAGCTGGTCCGCGGCGCCGGCGCGGAACTGCGCAAGAACCAGCTGTGCCGTTGCTTCCGCCGCCTGCCGCGCGCGGTGGCGCGCGGCCAGCCGCGTGGCGTCGTGCTGCAGGGCGCGCATGGCGTCGGCCACCTGATCGAAGGCGTTGAGCACCGTGGCGCGGTAGTCCTCGGCCGCGGCGTTGTAGTTGTCGACGGCGCGCTGCTTGTTCGCGCGCAGCGATCCGCCTTCGAAGATCGGCGCCAGCAGCCCGATGCCGAGGTTGAACTGCTTGGCCGGCGGACTGTTGAAGGTGCTGATCTTCAGCGCGTCGCGCCCGTAACCTGCGGTGATCTGCAGCTGCGGCAGCTGCTCGGCGGTGGCGACGCCGACTTCGGCGGAAGCCGCGTGAAGCAGATCGCGCGCCATGAGCACATCGGGCCGCTGGTCGACCAGCCGGGCCGGAAGCGTCAGCGGCAGATCCTGCGGCAGCGCGAAATCGTCGAGCACGAATTCCGGACCGTGGTAGTCGGAAGGCGGGAGGCCGGTGAGGATCGCCATCCGGTGGCGAGCCACCGAGATCTGCTGCTCGAGATCGGGGATCAGCGCCTCGGTGTTCGCCAGCTGGGTCTGTGCCTGCAGAACAGCGCTCTGCAGGGCAGTGCCGAGCCGTTCCTGCGTCTTTACCAGCGCCAGCGTCTGCCGCTGCTGGTCGATGATCTCGCGCAGTCCATGCAACGTGGTGCGTGCGGCCGCTTCGGCCAACGCCGTGGCCACGACGTTGTCGACCAGCGTGGCCGTGGTGTCGAGCACACGGGCGTGGGCGGCCGCCTCGAGCGCCTGCTGGTTCTCGATGCGCCGCGTCAGCTCGCCGAAGATGTCCAGGTTGTAGGCGGCGGTCAGCTGCAGGTCGAAGAGGTTGAAGGTGTTGCTGAATTCGGGGTTGGCGAGCCCCAGCGGTATGCCGGTGAGGCGCTGGCGCGAGGCGCCGGCGCTGCCGGAGAGGCTGGGGTAGCGCCCGCCGAACATGACCCGCACGGCGTCGCGCGCGGCGGCCAGGCGCTGCTCCGCGGCGGCGCGCGTCGGGTTGGCCGCGAGCGCCTCGTCGATCAGGTGGTTGAGCGCCGCGTTGTGATAGAGGCGATACCAGTCGCGCTGGAGCTCGGCGCCGCGAACGAAGCGCTGTGCCTGCCCGTTGGCGGCCCCCGCCGCCGCGCTGGTGCTGGTCAGCGGGCCGGTGGCGAGGTAGTTCGCCTGTGGGGGCGCGGCCGGCGGATGGAAGTTCGGTCCCACGGTGCAGCCGGCGAGGGCGACCGCCGCCAGCGCCGCGAACGCGTACCGCGCCGCGTGCCGGGTCGCGGACGATCCGGATGGGCTTCCAGGAAATCTGATCACAAAACTGAACCGTTCAGTACAGTGCGCGCTAAACTATGCCGGTCAACGCAGTGAGTCAAGATGACAACCCCAGTGCACGAAGTGGCTGGCAGCGGCGAGCGGACGCACTCGGAAAAGACCGAGCGGATCGTCGAATCGGCTTGTCAGGTGTTTCTCAAGAGCGGCTATCGGGCGGCTACGGTCGACGCGATCGCCGCTCGCGCGGGCGTTTCCAAGACGACCATCTACACGCGCTTTCCGAGCAAGCGCGAGATGTTCGCTGCGGTGATCCGGCGCGAATGCTACGCCTGTTCGGAGCGCATGACGCTGGCGGAGAAGACGCCGAGCGAGAACCTGCGCGCGTCGCTGCGGCACGTCGGTTGCACGCTGCTGGAGATCATGCTTCTGCCGCGCAACCTTGCCATCTGGAGGCTGATCATCGCGGAAATGAACCGTTTTCCCGAGCTCGGCAAGGTGTTCTACGAGTCGGGGCCGACGGTGACGCTCGCGAACCTGGCGAGCTTCCTCGGTCGCTGCGCTGCCGCGGGCGAGCTGCGGATCGCCGATTCGGGAGTTGCCGCGCAGCAGTTCGTGAGTCTGATCCGCGGCGAGCTGCAGCTGCGCGCGCTCATGCAGCAGGCAAGCATTCCGCAACCGGTGCGCGACGCGGCGGTCGATCACGCGGTGGAGGCTTTCCTCGCCCTCTATGCGGCCGAGCCCGAGCGCCCGCACTGAGCCGCGGTGGACCGCGTCGCGAAGCGGAAGCTCCTTATAATGCACGGCTTCATGGATGCATTTACTGAAGCGGTCGCCGCGCCGGCCGCGGTTCCCGCGTCTTCATCCGCGCCTTCGGCTGCAGCCGTGTCGCCGGCGGGCGCGCCGGCGCTCGAGATTTCCGGCATCAGCAAGCGTTATGGCCGCGTGCAGGCGCTCGACGACGTCAGCTTCACGATCCACCGCGGCGAGTATTTCGGTCTTCTGGGGCCCAACGGCGCCGGCAAGTCGACGCTGATCAACAGCATCGCGGGCCTGGTGAGGCCGGACGCGGGCCATATCCGCGTGCTCGGCCACGACACGCGCAGCGACTTCCGCGCCGCGCGCCGGTTGCTGGGCATCGTCCCGCAGGAGCTGGTTTACGACCCCTTCTTCAAGGTCGAGGACGTGCTGCACATCCAGGCCGGCTACTACGGTTGCGGACCCGAGGCGGACCCGTGGATCGAGACCCTGATCCAGAAGCTGGATCTTGGCTTCAAGCGGCGTTCCTCGATGCGCGCCCTGTCCGGTGGGCAGAAGCGCCGAGTGATGCTGGCGCAGGCGCTGGTGCATCGTCCGCGCGTCGTGATCCTCGACGAACCGACGGCCGGCGTGGACGTCGAGCTGCGGCGCACGCTGTGGGCGTTCACGCGCGAACTGCACGCGCAGGGCACGACGATCGTGCTGACGACACACTACCTCGATGAGGCGCAGGCGCTGTGCGAGCGCATCGCCATCGTCGACCGTGGGCGCCTGAAGCTGGTGGAGACGACGGCGCAGCTGCTGGCGCGCAACCCGGTGCGGTACCTGCGACTGTCGCTGGCCGACGGCGCGAAGCTGCCGGCGGAGCTCCAGCCGCTCGTCGTCGGACACCACAAGGACGGCGTGGAACTGCGCCTCGATCACCATCGCCACACGATCGCCACGGTGCTGGCGACGCTGCGCCGTGCCGGTGTGGAAGTTGCCGACATGCACCTTTCCGAGCCGCGGCTGGAAGACGTGTTCGTCGACCTGACCTATGGCCAGCACCGTGGCTGAGGCATATTCGGACGTCCGCGGTTTCCGCACGCTGCTGGTCAAGGAGATCCGCCGCTTCGTCACCGTCATCGGCCAGACGGTCACGGCGCCGGTGGTCACGGCGCTGCTGTACCTGGCGGTGTTCGCGCAGGCGCTGGAAGGCAAGGCTTCCGCGTATCCGGGCGTCACCTACACGCAGTTTCTGGTGCCGGGACTCATCATGATGAGCATCCTGCAGAACGCCTTTGCCAACACGTCGTCGAGCCTCACCCAGTCCAAGCTGATGGGCAACCTCGTGTTCATCCTCATGGCGCCGCTGTCGAGCATCGAGGTGTTCCTGGCGTATGTGCTGGCGGCGCTGCTGCGCGCGGGGCTGGTCACCGTCGTGCTGATCCTCGTGACGTGGTCCGTGGTGCACCTCGAGCTGCGCCAGCCGTTGGTGCTGCTGGCAATGTTCCTGCTGGCGGGCGGGAGCCTCGCGGCTCTCGGCCTGATCGCGGGGATCGTGTCGACGAAGTTCGACCACCTTGCGGCCTTCCAGAATTTCGTCATCATGCCGCTGTCGTTCCTATCCGGCGTGTTCTACTCGATCCACTCGCTGCCGCCGTTCTGGGAGCATGTCTCGCGCTTCAACCCGTTCTTCTACCTGATCGACGGCTTCCGCTACGGCTTCTTCGGTGTCGGCGACGCACCGATCGGCGAGTCGCTGCTGTGGGGGCTGGGCTGCTTCCTCGTGGTCGCGTCCATCTGTGTATTGATGCTGAAAAGCGGCTATCGTCTGCGTGCCTGAGCGCGCGCCCTGTGGAGACTCCCAAGTCATGACTGCCGATGAGATTCGTGCCCTGATCGAGGCCGGGCTGCCCGGTTCCAGCGTGAAGGTCTACACCGATGACAATACCCACTTCGGTGCCGACGTCGTGTGGGAGGGTTTTGCGGGCAAGCTGCCGCTGGCACAGCACCGCATCGTCTACGACGCGCTCGGCGAGCGCATGGGTGGCGAGATCCACGCGTTGAGCCTGCGTACCCGTACGCCCTGATTACCGGGAACTGACTACACCGCGGGGATACCGGCCGCCGGTCGGCGGCGGAAACGGCTGGCTGCACTTCGGGGGCATGACGGGTGGACAAGCTTCGGGTCACGGGTAACGGGGCGCTGCACGGCGAGGTCACGGCCTCGGGCGCCAAGAACGCCGCGCTGCCGATCCTGGCGGCGGCGCTGCTGATCGACGAGCCGCTGGTCATCGACAACCTGCCCGAGCTGTGGGACGTCGGGACCAGCAAGCGCCTGCTGCGGCAGATGGGCGTGACGGTGCGGGACTGCGGCCGGAACGTCGCGGAAGTCGACGCCTCCACGATCTCGACCTGCGTGGCGCCCTACGAGCTGGTCAAGACCATGCGCGCCTCGATCCTCGTGCTCGGGCCGCTCGTCGCGCGTCGCGGGCAGGCGCAGGTGTCGCTGCCCGGCGGCTGCGCCATCGGCGCGCGGCCGGTGAACCTGCACCTCATGGGCCTGCGGGCGCTGGGCGCCGAAATCACGCTCGAGAACGGCTTCATCAAGGCCCGCGCGGAGCGGCTCAAGGGTGCGCGCATCGTGTTCGAGACGGTGACCGTGACAGGCACCGAGAACCTGCTCATGGCGGCGACGCTGGCCGACGGCGAGACGATCATCGAGAACGCGGCGCGTGAGCCGGAGGTGGTCGACCTCGCGCGCTGCCTGACGGCGATGGGGGCGCGCATCCAGGGTGCCGGCACCAGCACGGTGGTGATCGAGGGTGTGCCGCGGCTGCACGGCGCGACCCATGCCGTGATCGGCGACCGCATCGAGGCGGGAACCTTCCTCGTGGCCGGCGCGATGACGCGCGGGCGCGTGCGGGTGAAGGTCGACCCGAACTTGCTGGATACCGTGCTGGTGAAGCTCGAGGAGGCCGGCGCGCGCGTGGCGACCGGCAGCGACTGGGCGGAGGTCGACATGCAGGGCCGCCAGCCCCAGGCGGTGCACGTGCATACCATGCCGCACCCCGGCTTTCCGACGGACATGCAGGCGCAGTTTATGGCGCTGGACACGGTGTCGGAGGGCGTCGGCACGATCCGCGAGACGATCTTCGAGAACCGCTTCATGCACGCGCAGGAGCTGATGCGGCTCGGCGCGCGGATACACGTCGCTGGCAACATGGCGGTCGTCACCGGCGCGCAGCGTCTGATCGGCGCACCGGTGATGGCCACCGACCTGCGCGCCTCCGCCGCGCTGGTGCTCGCGGGCCTTGCCGCGGACGGTGAGACGCTGGTGGATCGCGTCTACCATCTCGACCGCGGTTACGAGCGCATCGAGGAGAAGCTCGCCGGACTGGGCGCGCTCATCACGCGCGTGCGCGACGAGCGTGCGGCCCAGTAGAACTCACCCGTCGTCGGAACCGTCAGACGTCATCCGGCCTGCCGACGTAGCGGGTCAGCGCGTAGCGAGCGAAGAGCCGGATGATGCGGTCGAACAGGTAGCCCATGATGCCGAGCGCGATGATGCCGACGAACACCCAGTCGGTGCGCGCGTAGTTGCGCGCGGTCCAGATCAGCGCGCCGAGGCCATGCTGGGCGGCGACGATCTCGGCCGACACGATGGTCAGGAAGGAGTTGCCCATCGCCAGCCGCGCGCCGGTCACGATGTCCGGCACGCTGGCCGGGATGATGACGAGGAACATCGTGCGCAGCGGTCCGGCGCCGAGCGCTGCGGCGGCGCGCAGCTTCAGCGGGTCGACGCGCAGCACGCCGGCGATCGCGCTGATGGTCATGATAAAGACGCTGGTGTAGAAGATCAGCACGTCCTTGGAGGCTTCGCCGACGCCGAACCAGATGATCGCCAGCGTGACGAAGGAGATCGGCGGGATGAAGCGGAAGAACTCGATATAGGGGTCCAGCAGGCGGCGGACCAGACGGAAACGCCCCATCACGAGGCCGATCGGCACGCCGACGACGACGCCCAGGCTCCAGCCGATGAGGATGCGACGGCCCGAGGCGATGGCCGACACCGCGAAGGTGCCGTCCGCCACCAGCTCGCGGAACGCGACCCACGTCTCCTCCGGTGACGGAAAGAAGTAGACCGTGTAGTGCATGCTGATGAGCTGCCAGCCGGCCAGCCCGAGCACCAGCGACAGCGCGAAGAAACCGGCGGACTTGAGCCAGCGCGCCAGCGGTGCGCGCAGCGAACGCGTCGCATGCCGCGTGGTCGCGGTCGCGCCGGGCGCACGGGTCACCATGGCTGACGCCATTTCGTCATACGAGGCCTTGGCGACCGAGCGTTTTCGACACCTCGACCGCGATGTCCTCGCGCAGGTCGCGGTGCAGAGAGATGGCGCCCGGCATGGTCTCGTCGCGTGGCCGGTCGAGCGTCACGTCGTAGATGCGCTTGATCCGCGCCTCGGGGCCGGCGGTCATGGTCACAATCCGGTCGCCGAGCTTGATCGCTTCGTCCAGATCGTGCGTGACGAAGACGACGGTCGCGCGCGCCTCCAGCCACAGCCGCTCGATCTCGCGCTGCATGACGGCGCGCGTCTGCGCGTCGAGCGCACCGAGGGGTTCGTCCATGAGGATCACCGGCGGCTGGTTGGCGAGCACGCGTGCCAGCTGGACGCGTTGGCGCATGCCGCCGGAAAGCTGGCCCGGGTAGCGCTCCGCCGCGTGTTCGAGCCCCACCAGCGCGATGTAGTAGTCCGTCAGCTCGCGCAACCGCGCACCGCGAATGCCGCGGATGCGCGGACCGAAGGCCACGTTCTGG
>DASVGQ010000054.1:0-64430 GCA_036379455.1 Nevskiaceae bacterium | reverse complement strand
GGAGAGAGCTATCCGGCGCTGGCCGAGGGGCTGACGACGGCGCTCGAACGGCTGGGCGGCGTGCCCGCCGAGCACCGCACGGACAGCCTGTCGGCGGCGTTCAGGAACCTCGACCAGGCGGCCCAGGTGGATACCACCGAGAGGTATCGGGCCCTGTGCGCGCACTACGGCATGCAGGCCACGCGCAACAATCCCGGCGTCGCGCATGAGAACGGCAGCATCGAAGCCTCCCATCGTCCACTCAAGCGGCGCATCCGCCAGCGGCTGTCGCTGCGGGACTCGGCCGATTTCGCGGACGTGGCCGCCTATCAGACGTTTCTCGACGACATTGCCGCCAGCCTCAATCGTCGCAACGCGCGACGCATCGCGGCGGAGCGCGCCGAGCTCAAGCCGTTGCCGTGCCGACGCGGGGTCGATTACACCGAAGCCGTGGTGCGGGTCACGAGCTCGAGCACCTTCGCGCTCAAGCACGTGCTCTACAGCGTGCCGGCCCGGCTGATCGGGGAACGTCTGAGGGTCCACGTTCACGACGATCGGCTGGTGCTGTATCACGGCGGGCAGAAGCTGCTGACGCTGACCCGGCTGCGGCCCACTCCGACACATCCGTATGTACGATGCATCGATTACCGGCACATCATCGGCTGGCTGGCGCGCAAGCCGGGCGCTTTGGCAGGTCTGGCGTTTCGCGACGAGCTATTGCCGGACGCGTCGTGGCGCGCCGTCTACCCACGTCTGGTCCGGCAGCTGGGCGTGCGACCCGCCTGCAAGCGCGTCGTGGCCGCACTGCGGCTCGCGGCGGACCGCGACTGTGCATCCGCGTTGGGCGCCTGGTGGCTGGCGGCCCTCGACGAGGGGAGGTGCCCGACGCTCGCCGAGCTGCAGGCCCGCTTCGCTCCCGATAACCGGCCAGCCCCGGTCATCGTCACTCCGCAGCATGCGTTGGCAGACTACGACGCCTTGCTGCCGGCCCATGGGCTGGCCCCGGAGGTGTGTCATGGCTGACGCCGCCGCGCTGCCCGTGCTGCTGCATCAGCTGCGGCTGCCGACCATCGCCGCCTGCTGGCAGGAAGTCAGCGAGCGCGCCACTACGCAAGGCTGGAGCACGCCTCAGGTACTCGCCACCCTGTGCGAATACGAGCTCGCCGAGCGCGAACGCAGGCGCCTGGCACGCTATCGCAACGAATCCCGCCTGCCGGCGGCCAAGACCCTCGAGCAGTTTGACTTCCAGGCCTCCACCGGCGTGGACCGTGCCACCCTCAGCGCGCTGGCGACGGAAACGACGTGGGTCGAATCCGCCCAGAACATCCTTCTCTTCGGGCCTTCCGGTGTGGGCAAGAGCCATGTAGCAGCGGCACTCGGTCACGCCTTGGTGGATCAGGGTCTGCGGGTGCGCTACACGGCCGCCTGCGAGCTCGTCCAGCTGCTCCAGGCCGCCAGGCAGGAACTTCATCTGGCCGACGCGCTCACCAAGCTCGACAAATACGCGCTGCTCGTCATCGACGACATCGGCTATGTGAAACGCTCCGAGTCCGAGACATCTGTGCTCTTCGAACTCATCGCCCACCGCTACGAAGCCGGCAGCCTGCTCATCACGTCCAACCTGCCATTTTCAGCGTGGAACCGCGTCTTTCCCGACGACATGATGGCGGTCGCCGCCATCGACCGCCTCATCCATCACGCCCAGGTCTTCGAACTCAGCGGCGAAAGCTACCGCAAACGTGCCCACGCCCGGCAGCAGCAGGAGGTGATCACCAGCCACTGACCACATCACAGTCAGCAATTTCCAGCGACTGCCACCGGACAGAATGATTGACGCTGACCGGACAAAATAGTTGACGCCATGCAACTCGCTGCACCACGGCCGGCCGAAGCGGCGGTGATGACGGTCAATCGCAGGCTCGCGACTTATACTGCCTCGCCCCGACTGCTTCCCGCCTCTCCATGAATGCTCCCGCCCGTCCATCCGGCCGCGCGCCCGACCAGCTGCGCGCGATCTCCATCCGTCGCCACTGCAACCGCTACGCCGAAGGTTCCGCCCTCATCAGCTGCGGAAACACAGAAGTGCTGTGCACGGCGAGCGTCGAGACCCGGGTTCCGGCGTGGCGCCACGACAGCGGCTGGCTGACGGCGGAGTACGGCATGCTGCCGCGCGCAACGCACACGCGCGGGCGCCGCGAGGCCGCGCAGGGCCGCCAGAGCGGACGCAGCCAGGAGATCCAGCGGCTCATCGGCCGCTCCCTGCGCGCGGTGCTGGACCTCGACGCGATCGCCGGCCTGACGATTACCGTCGACTGCGACGTGCTGCAGGCCGACGGCGGAACGCGCACGGCGGCCATCACCGGCGGCTACGTGGCGGTGGTCGACGCGGTCCACACGCTGCTGGCGCGCGGCCAGATCCGCAAGAACCCGCTGCACGGCCAGGTCGCCGCCGTCTCCGTGGGCATCCACGCCGGCCGCGCGGTGCTCGACCTCGACTACGCCGAAGACTCGACCTGCGAAACCGACATGAACGTCGTGATGAACGACGCGGCCCAGTACATCGAGATCCAGGGAACGGCGGAGGGGCACGCGCTGCGTCGCAGCGAGCTCGACGAACTGCTGGCGCTGGCGGGCCACGGCATCGAGGCGTTGCAGCGCTGCCAGCGCGAAGCGCTCGACGAATAGGGCACCTCGTGGACGTCGTGCTCGCCAGCCGCAACGCCGGCAAGCTGCGTGAATTCCGCCACCTGCTGCAGCCGCTCGGCTGGCGGCTGTCGGCGATCGACGACTACGACGCGCTGCCGGTGGCCGAGCCCGCGCCGACCTTCGTCGAGAACGCGCTGCTCAAGGCTCGGCACGCCTGCCGGGTCTCGGGACACCCGGCGCTGGCGGACGATTCCGGCCTGGAGGTGGATGTGCTCGGCGGCGCTCCGGGCGTGCACTCTGCGCGCTACGCCGGCGAGCACGCCAGCGATGACGCGAACAACGCCAAGCTGCTGCACGCGCTGGAACGCGTGCCGGCGCCGCGGCGGCGGGCGCGCTTCGTGTGCGTCATCGTCTATCTGCGCCGCGCCAACGACCCGACCCCACTCGTCGCCTTCGGCGCCTGGAACGGGGAGATCCTGACCGCGCCGCGCGGGCGCGACGGCTTCGGCTACGACCCGCTGTTCTGGATCCCCGAACTCGAGGCCACCGCCGCGGAGCTGGACCCGGCCACGAAGGACCGCCTGAGCCATCGGGGACAGGCGCTGCGCAAGCTGTGCCGCGCGCTGGGCGCGCCGCTGCCCGCCGCGGATGTCGCCGGCTAGGCGACCAGCCGCGCCACGCCTGCCAGCGCCGGCTCCAGCACCCGCTGCGCCAGCGGCGTGATATCGAGCGGCCGCAGCAGCATCTTCGCCGACATGCGGTGCGGCACATACGGCGAAGCCACCTTCCGGCAGCGCCGCACGATCTGCCGGTACACGCGATCGTTCCACGGTTGATCCGGGTGCAGTGCGCCGTGGACGTACTTGATCGACGTGTGCGAATCCTCGCCGTCGATCATCCGCAGCCGCTGGAACAGCGTCCACGCCACCTGGCGCCGGGTGACGCCGTCCTGCTCCCGGTAGCGGTGGAAGTAGCGCAGGAAATACTTGTAGTGGGAGATCTCGTCCTGGTAGATGCGCTTCGTCAACCAGCACAGCACCGGCTCGTCGGTCGCGCGGTGCAGCGCCGTGTAATAGCTGGAGGTGCCCATCTCGACGACGCAGCGGCTGACCATTTCCAGGCTGCGTTCCGGCAGCAGGAATTCCGGCGCCGCGTAGCGCGAGAATTCCGCGAGGAAATCGCGGTAGACGCGATCCCACTCGAAGTCCGGCCAGACGTGCCGGATGTACTCGCGCAGCGATTGCCCGTGCTGCATCTCCTGCGGCTCCCACTCGTCGCGCAGCCACGCGGAGACGATCGCGTCATCCGCGAATTTCTCGATCAGGTTGCGGGTGTAGAGGTCGGTCGTGATCTCGACGAAGGACGCCACGCACACCATGTAGCGCAACGCGTCGTTGTCGACGACCCGCTCCGCCTGCAGCTCGCCCCACGGCGTATCCGCCATGTCCCAGCGCAGATTCGGATTCATTGAAGGACTCCGTTGTTGCATCACGATGCACCCGTGCCGGCGCGCAGACCTTAACCATTCGCAAGTTTCGCCGCGCGCTGCACCGCGCGGCAAGACGATCCCGGTGCCACCGTCCCGGCTGCGGATCAGCTCACGGCAGGAAGAGCTCCATGAGATCGTTGAGGTGGGCCCGGCCAAACGCCGTCGGGCGCACGTGCCCGGCCTCATGCGTCACGAGACCGAGGCGCCTCGCTTCTCCCAACGCCGGTTCCAGCGCAGCGCCGGGCAGGCCCGTGCGCACCTCGAATTCGTCCACCTCAAAGCCCATGTTGAGACGCAGCGCGTTCATCGTGTACTCGAAGGGCAGGTCGCGCACCTCGACCACGCGGTCCTCGTCGAGCGCGGCGGAACTGCCCGCTCGCTGCTGATAGGCATTCGGCAGACGGCAGCGCGCGCGGCGCACGACGCGCAGGCCCCGCGGACTGCCAAAGCTGCGCTTGCCGTGGCCCCCAGCGCCGATCGCCAGGTAATCGCCGAAGTGCCAGTAGTTGAGGTTATGGCGGCAGCGGTGGCCGGCGCGCGCGTAGGCGGACACCTCGTACTGCGCATAGCCGGCGTCGGCGAGCAGCGCCTGTCCGGCCTGCTGGATGTCCCACGCCGCGTCGTTGTCGGGCAGCTTCGGCGGCCGCGCGGCAAAGGCGGTGTGCGGTTCGATCGTGAGCTGGTACCACGAGATGTGCTGAGGCGCGCAGGCCAGCGCCGCGCGCAGGTCGCCCTCGGCATCGGCCACGCGTTGCCTCGGGAGCGCGAACATCAGGTCGATGTTGAGGTTGTCAAAACCCGCTCCGCGCGCGACCTCCACCGCGCGCCGCGCCTGCGCCGCGTCGTGGATGCGACCGAGGCGCTTGAGCTGGACATCGTCGAAGCTCTGCACACCGATCGACAGGCGGTTCACGCCGGCCGCGTGATAGCCGCGGAAATGCCCAGCATCGACCGTCCCCGGGTTGGCCTCCAGCGTGACCTCGACGTCCGGCGCAAGCGGCATCCGTTGCGAAACCACGTCCAGCACGCGGCCGATGCCGCGGTCGGAGAACAGGCTCGGCGTGCCACCGCCGAAGAAGATCGATGTCAGCGGCCGCGGATCCGGCGCCTCGCGCAGCTCGAAATCCAGATCGCGCGCCAGCGCGTCGACGTAGGCATCCTCGGGCAGCTCGCCGCGCAGCATGTGCGAATTGAAGTCGCAGTAGGGACACTTGCGCACACACCACGGGAAGTGCACATAGAGGGCCAGCGGCAGCGCGTCCGCGACGGCGCCTCGCGCGGCGTCTTCTGGCGCCACGCTCACGCCTTCCACAGGTCGCCCGCCACTGTCATCCTTCGCGTTCCGATGCGCACGCCCGACACGATACGCGGTTCAGCGCGCGTCGTGATCCCCGCGTTCCGCGTGCACAGCCTCGATCTCGAGGCCGGGCTTGCGCGCAAAGCCGAAGGTCCGGGCCGTGAAGCGATCGGAAAAGCGCGTGACGCTCGCGTTGTAGCTTTGCACCGCGGCGTCGTAGCCCCGGCGCGCCGCCGCCAGCTGCGCGTCGCCGCTCAGAATCGATGCCCGCAGGGCATGGAAACGAGTATCTGCCGCGAGTCCGGGGACGCGCGAGGACCGCGCCAGCAGCCGGTCGAGGGCGGAGCCCAGCGCCCGCTGCGCCGCCTCGAAACGGCGGAAGGCGACGGAGTCGTCCGGCAGCGCGACACCCGCATGCATAGCGGCGATGCGCGCGCGCGCCTGGGCCAGATCGCCTGACGTCGCGTCACGGCGCGCCTGGAAGCGCGCCACCATCTGTTCGAGTTCGGCGGCCTGCGCGGCCCGCTGCCGGTACTGCGTCAGCAGCGCGGTCCAGCGCGCGCCGACCGCGTCATCCTGCGCCTGCAGGCGGTTGTAGCCACAGCCGGACACAGCGAGCGTCAATAGCAGGACCGCGACCAAGCCCATCCCGCGCCCTGCGCGGCGCGTCGCTGGCCCGGCCCGCGCCCCGCCCGCTACCATGCGCGAAAACCCCTGCCGTGGACGCCGTACGCATGAAGATTCGACGCACCGCACCGCTGTTCCTGGCCTGCACCCTGGTCGGCGGCATGGCGACCGGGTCCGTCGCCGCGGCAGAGGCGCCGACGGTTCCCGAGATGAACTGCCCGCAGCCCGCGCCCTTGCCGGAGAAAGGGGTGAGCACGCAGCAGGTTGACGCCTACAACAAGGCGCTGCCGGAATACCGCCAGTGTGTCCAGACCTACGTCGACGCGCGCACCGCCGACGCGAAGAGGTACAGCGAGCTCACGCAGGCCAATAACAAGGCAGCCGAGGCGGCAGTGGCGGAGTTCAACCGCTTTGCCAAACAGGTCAGCGGCGGCAAGCCGGCAGCCGCGGCCAGCACCGCACCCTAGATCAGGGGCTGTCGGGCGCCGCCCTTGGGCCTGCGCCCGCGGCTCAGCGCGGATCGCGCGCCTCCAGCGCGGCCACCGCCGGCAGCGTCCTGCCCTCGAGGAACTCGAGAAACGCGCCGCCGCCGGTGGAGATGTAGCCGATGCCGGAAGCGACGCCGAACTTGTCGATCGCCGCCAGCGTATCGCCGCCGCCCGCCAGGGAAAAAGCGCCGCTGCGCACGATGGACTGCGCGAGCTCGCGCGTGCCGTCGGCGAAGCTGGCGTACTCGAAGACGCCCACCGGCCCGTTCCAGATGATGGTGCCACAGCCGGCCAGCAGCGCGTCGAAGCGCTGCCGCGTGCGCGGGCCGACGTCGAGGATCATCTGGTCGTCTTCCACCGCGTCCACGTCGCAGGTCTCGGCGCGCGCCTCGGCGGAGAATTCCGGCGCCACCACGACGTCCTCGGGCAGCGGCAGGTCGCCGCCACGCTCCTTCACGCGCTGCAGGATCTTGCGTGCCGTGTCGAGCATGTCGGGCTCATACAGCGACTTGCCCACGGAGTGCCCTGTCGCGGCGAGGAAGGTATTCGCGATGCCGCCGCCAAGGATGACGTGGTCGGCGATCTCGACGAGATGCCCGAGCAGCCCGAGCTTCGTCGACACCTTGCTGCCGCCAACGATGACCGCCAGCGGGTGGCGCGGCGCCGTCAACGCCCTGCCCAGCGCGTCCAGCTCGGCGACCAGCAGGGGCCCGGCGCAGGCCGCGGGTGCGAAGCGCGCGACGCCGTGGGTAGAGGCCTCGGCGCGATGGGCGGTCCCGAAGGCGTCCATGACGTAGATGTCGCACAGCGCCGCCATGCGCCGCGCCAGCGACTCGTCATCCTCCCGTTCGCCGGACAGGAAACGCGTGTTCTCCCCGACGATGATCTGTCCCGCTTCGAGCGTCACACCGTCGATCCAGTTGGTCAGCACCGGGACCATGCGCCCAAGGTGTTCGGAAAGCCACGCAGCGACCAGCGTCAGCGAGTGGTCAGGGTCGAAACGCCCCGCCTTCGGTCGCCCCAGATGCGAGGTGACGAGCACCGCGGCGCCGCGCTCCACGGCCAGCCGCAGCGTCGGCAGCGACGCCCGCAGGCGCGCGTCGGAGGTGATCCGGCCGCCGTGGATCGGCACGTTGAGATCCTGGCGGATGAGCAGACGCCTGCCCTTCAACTCCAGGTCCACCATCCGGCGCATGGCGAGCTCCCGCAGAGGTGTGTGTCGGCGGTCAGCGCGCCGTGGCCATCGCCGAGATGGTGTCGAGCATGCGGTTGGAAAAACCCCACTCGTTGTCGTACCAGGAGCCGACCTTCACCAGCCTGCCCAGCACCTTCGTCAGCGAAGTGTCGTAGGTGCTGGACGCCGGGTTGTGGTTGAAGTCGATTGACACCAGCGGCTCGTCGTTGATCTCCAGCACGCCATTGAGCGGCCCTGCGGAGGCCTTGCGCATGAGATCGTGAATCTCCTCCACGGAGGTGTCGCGCTGCGCCAAGATGGTGAGGTCCACCAGCGAGACGTTGAGCGTCGGCACGCGCACGGCGTAACCATCGAGCTTGCCAGCGAGCTCCGGCAGCACGAGCCCGACCGCCGAGGCGGCGCCGGTCTTGGTCGGGATCTGCGACTGGGTGGCGGAGCGCGCGCGGCGCAGGTCCTTGTGATAGACGTCCGTCAGCACCTGGTCATTGGTGTAGGAATGGATCGTGACCATGATGCCGCTGACGATCCCTACGCCTTCGTGCAGCACCTTGGCCAGCGGCGCCAGGCAGTTGGTGGTGCACGAGGCATTCGAGACGATGGTATCGGTGGCAGCGAGCGTGGCGTCGTTGACGCCGTAGACGATGGTCTTGACGTCGGCGCCCGCAGGCGCCGAGATCAGCACCTTGCCGGCGCCGGCCTTCAAGTGCTGCGAAGCCTTCTCGCGCGTGCGGAACAGGCCGGTGCATTCCAGCACCACGTCGACGTCCAGCTCCTGCCACGGCAGCTGCGTCGGGTCGCGCTCGGCCAGCACGCGGATGCGATCGCCGTTGACGATCATCGCGTTCCCCGCGATTTCCACGGTGCCGGGGAAACGTCCGTGCGCGGTGTCGTGGCGCGTCAGGTGCGCGTTCGTCTCCGGCGAGCCCAGGTCGTTGACCGCGACGATCTTCAGATCCTTGCGGCCCGTCTCGTAGCAGGCCCGCAGCACGTTGCGGCCGATCCGGCCGTAGCCGTTGATGGCAACTCTTGTGGTCATGAATACGTGATCCTCTCGTGGAACGTCTCGAAGGCCGGCGCCACCGCAGGCCCGCAGCGCGCCGATGACGCGTCGCTCAGCGCGCGCCGCCCTCCAAGAGGCGGAATGCGATGGGCACCTCGAACTCGAACTCTGCCGCCTGTGGAAGGAAGTCCGCCGGCAGCGGCGGCAGGCGTCCCATGCGGCGAAACACTCGCTGCGCTTCGTCATCCAGCGCGGCGACGCCAGAGGATTTTATCAGGACCACACCGTCGATCCTGCCGTCACGCTGCATGCGCACCTGCACGAGCGCCACGCCTTCGCGGCCGCGCCGCGCCGCGGCCCGCGGATACTGCAGCTGTTCTCCGATCGCCTTCTCCAGCCGCGCCTTGTAGGCGGCGTCGACGCGATGGCCCACTACCCCTGGATTCTGAGCGATCGGTGCCGGCGCGTCGGTTGGCACCGGCGCGGCGGCTTGCGTGGGCGGTTGCATCGCGGGGACCGGCTCCGCCGACGGCGGCGTCGGCGCGGTCGGTGGGCGTGGGGCGAGCGGCCGCGACGTCACCGGCACCGCGTGCGGACGCGGCAGCGGCAACAACTTCGGCGGCGACGTGACGGCGCGTGGCGCCGGCTGAGGGGCCTTCATCAGCGCCGGGGCCTCAGGCGCCGGAGGGACGAGATCGAGCGTCAGGATGATGCGCTGCGGCGGCTTGGGCGGCGCGCCGTGGATGAACATCGCGACCGCGACCAGCGCCAGCGCGTGCAGGGCGATCGACGCCGCCGCGCCCACGCCCAGCGGCCGGCGCGGGGGCCGGGACATCGGGAACACGGCGGTCGGCGTCCGCATCACCCGTGGTCGGGCGCCCGGGACACGAGGGACACCCGCGTGAAACCCGCCGCGCCGACCAGTTCCAGCAGCCCGACGACCTTGCCGTAGGGCAACGCGCGGTCCGCGTGGACGTACACGATGCGGTCAGGCTCGCGCTCCGCGACGGCGTGCAGGCGCTGCGCGAGCTGGTCGTAGGGCACGCGCTCGGCGCCGAGGTAGTACGCGTCGTGTTCGTCCATCGACACAATCATCGGCTGCGGCGGCCGCGTCATCGCGTCGAGGCTGGCCTGTGGCAGATTGATCGGCAGCTGGGATAGCATCAGCGGCGCCGTGAGGATGAAGATCACGAGCAGCACGAGCATCACGTCGACGAAGGGCGTCACGTTGATGTCGGCGACCGGCGCCATCGCGCCGGGATCGTCGCCGCTGTCCAGCAGGTGCAGCGCCATGCCGTCCGCTCAGGCCGTCGGGCGCAGGCGCTTGGACAGCCTGCCTGCCCAGATGCCGATAGCGGTGTTGAGCCGCCCGCGATAGCGGCCGATGTCGGTGGCGAACTTGTTGTAGGCGACGACCGCGGGAATGGCCGCCACCAGCCCGATGGCGGTCGCGATCAGCGCCTCGGCAATGCCTGGCGCGACGGTCGCGAGGCTCGTGTCCCGCGCGGCGCCGATGCCGATGAAGGTGCTCATGATTCCCCACACCGTGCCAAACAGCCCGATGAAGGGCGCCGCCGAGCCGATGGTGGCGAGAAACGGCACGCGGTGGTTCAGCCGCCGCAGCTCGACCGAAAGCTCGAGCTGCATCGCGCGCTCGATGCGTTCGCGCGTCTCCTGCAGCGATTCGCCGCCGCGCTCACCGGGCCCCGCCCGCCATTCCCGGTTGCCGGCGGCGATGACACCGGCCAGCGGATACGGGTCGGCGTAGTTCAGCAGGCGGCCGTCGTCGTTGCCGGCGATAGCCGCTTCCAGCCGGTGCGCGGCACGGCTCGCCCGCCGCAGCTCGATGCACTTCTCGATGACCACCGCCCAGCACCACACCGAAAAGAGGACGAGGATGACGAGCACGGCCTTCACCACCGCATCCGACTGCAGCACCATGTGCCGGAGCGAGAAGTCCACCGGCGCAGCGACCTCCGGCACGGCCACGCCCATCGCTGTGACAAGATCGACCAGTGGCACCGCAGGCCCTCGCAGGATTCCCGGCTCCCGACCGCCCGTGCGGCGCCGTCTCCCCGCCGGGCCCTTCCCGCTACCCGACCTGGCCGCACCTCATCGTGAAGTGCGAATGATAATACATCTCAATTGGACGACAACGAGACGTCCTTCGAGCGCGTCAGCGCGCCAGCAGCGCACGGATGCGGCGCACCACTTCGGCCACGCTGAAGCCGAACATCTCCATCACTTCGTCACCCGGCGCGGACGCGCCAAAGGTCTCGATGGATAGCACGTCACCGCGCGCGCCAGCGAACTCGCGCCAGCCGGCGCCGACGCCTGCCTCGACCACCAGCCGCGCCGGCAGCGCCGCCGGCAGCACCTGCTCGCGCCAGCCCTCGTCCTGCGCGCGGAAGCGCTTCACGCAGGGCATGGACACCACGCGTACGGCGATGCCGTCCTCCGCGAGCTTGCGCGCCGCGTCCAGCGCCAGGCCGACCTCCGAGCCGGTCGCCAGAATCAACGCCTGTGCGTCAGCGGGCGGTTCGAACAGCGCGTAACCGCCGCGCAGCACCTTTGCGGCGTCGTCGGCAGCATAGGCGTGCTGCGTCAGCTTCTGGCGCGACAGCACCAGCGCCGTCGGCGCGTCGCGGCGCTCGATCGCCGCCTGCCACGCCGCGGCCGTCTCGAAGGCGTTCGCCGGCCGCCACACTTCCAGCCCCGGAATCAGCCGCAGGGACGCCAATTGCTCGACCGGCTGGTGCGTCGGCCCGTCCTCGCCGACGCCCACGGAATCGTGGCTGTAGACGAAGATCGTGCCGTAGCCACCCAGCGCCGCGAGCCGGACGGCGTTGCGGGCATAGTCGGAAAAGGTCAGGAAGGTACCGCCGAAGGGGATCAGCCCGCCGTGCAGCGCCATGCCGTTGAGCGCGGTGGACATGCCGAACTCGCGCACGCCCCAGGACAGATAGTTGCCGTGCAGCTCGCCTGGATGGACGACCTCGTCGCCCTTCCAGTTCGTGTTGTTGGATCCGGTGAGGTCTGCGGAGCCGCCGAACAGCTCCGGCAGGCGCGGCGCCAGCGCATCCAGCACCGCCTGCGAGGATTTGCGGGTGGCCTGCGCTGGACCGGCCGTCGCAAGCTTCGCGTACAGCGCGCGCAGCACCTGCTGCCAGTCCTCCGGCAGCGCACGGCGCAGGCGGCGGTCCAGCTCCGCGGCGTCCTGCGCGTGGACGTGGCGGTAACGCTCCATCAAGGCCTGCCACTGCGCTTGGCGCTCTGCGCCGCGCTTGCGGGCATCCCAGCCCGCGTAGATCTCCGGCGGCACCACGAACGGCGGATACGGCCAATGCAGGGTCTTGCGCGCCGCCGCCACCTCCTCGGCCCCCAGCGCCGAGCCGTGCACCGCGGCGGTCCCCTGCTTGTCGGGCGCGCCGAAGCCGATCACCGTCTTGCAAAGGATCAGCGTGGGCCGCCGGCTCTGCGCCAGCGCCGTGCGGATCGCCGCGTCGATCTCGGCCGGGTTGTGGCCGTCAACCTTGCGCACGACCTGCCAGCCGTAGGCCTCGAAGCGGCCCGCGGTGTCGTCGCGGAACCAGCCCGAAACCTTGCCGTCGATCGAGATGCCGTTCTCATCGTAGAAGGCGACGAGCTTGCCGAGACCCAGCGTGCCCGCGAGCGACGCCGCCTCGTGGCTCACCCCTTCCATGAGATCACCGTCGCCGCAGAACACCCAGGTGCGGTGATCGACGACGGGAAAGCCTTCGCGGTTGAAGCGCGCCGCGAGAAGGCGTTCCGCCAGCGCCATCCCCACGGCGTTGCCCAGCCCCTGCCCGAGCGGCCCGGTGGTCGTCTCCACGCCGGGCGTGACCCCGTACTCGGGATGGCCGGGCGTCCTCGAGTGCAGCTGCCGGAAGCGCTTGAGCTCTTCCAGCGGCAGGTCATAGCCGGTCAGGTGCAGCAGCGCGTAGAGCAGCATCGAACCGTGGCCGTTCGACAGCACGAAGCGGTCGCGGTTGAACCAGAGCGGATCCGCCGGGTTGTGGACCAAGTAATCGCTCCACAGCACTTCGGCGATGTCCGCCATGCCCATCGGCATGCCGGGATGGCCGGAGTTGGCCTGCTGGACTGCATCCATCGCCAGCGCGCGGATGGCGTTGGCCAGTTCTTGGCGGGAAGGCATGACGGTACTCATTGGGGATGAGCCATTGTCGGAGCCGGTCGTGCGGCCATGCAAGCCGCCCCGCCAGCGCTAGCGCTAGCGCAGCGTGACAAGCTCCTCAGCGCTGGTCGGATGGATCGCGACCGTGTCGTCGAAATCCCGCTTGGTCGCGCCCATGCGCACCGCCACCGCGAAACCCTGCAACAGCTCGTCGGCCCCCGTGCCGACGACGTGCACGCCGACCACGCGCTCCTCGGGCCCCGCGCAGACCAGCTTCACCCGGCTCTCGCGCTTGTGCTCCAGAACGCCGTAATACAGGGCGCGGAAGCGGCTCGTGTAGGCCTTCACGCCCGCGCCGAAGCGGGCGCGCGCGGCGTCCTCGGTGAGCCCGACGGTGCCGATCGGCGGGTGCGTGAATACGACCGAGGGGATGTTCTCGTAGTCGAGGCGGCGATCCTGCATGCCGCCGAACACGCGGTCCGCCCAGCGCCGTCCGGCGGCGATCGCCACCGGCGTCAGCTCGGGCGCAGGCGTCACGTCGCCCACCGCCGCGATGCCCGCGACGTTCGTCTCCTGCCACGCGTCGACGACAACGTGCCCTTTGGCACCGAGCGCCACGCCGGCCGCTTCCAGCCCGCAGTCCGCGGTGCGCGGCACGCGACCGGTCGCCAGCAGCACGCAGTCCACCGCCAGCGTCGTGCCGTCGTCCAGCGTCGCATCCAGCGCGCCGGCCCCCTTCGCGATGGCCTTCACCCGCGCATGGAAATGCACGCGGATGCCGCTGTCGGTGCAGGCGGCCAGCAGCGCCTCGCTGACCATCGCGTCGAAGTGGCGCAGCAGGCGGTCGCCGCGCACCAGCACATCGACCTCCGCGCCGAGCCCGCGCAGCACGCCGGCGAGCTCCACCGCGATGTATCCGGCGCCGACGATCGCCACGCGCCGCGGGCAGGCGTCGAGCGCGAAGAAGCCGTTGGAGTCGATCGCCAGCTCCGCGCCGGGCACGGGCAGCGAAGCCGGGCGCCCGCCGGTGGCGACCAGGGTCCGCGCGGCGCGCAGCCGCCGGCCACCGGCGAGGATGTCGCGCGGGCCGGCGAGCGCTCCATGCGCCCGCACCAGCTCTACGCCGTCCTTGTCGAGATTCGCCGCGTAGATGCCGTTGAGTCGCTCGATGTATCGCTCGCGCCGCGTGCGCAACGCCGCCCAGTCATGCCGCTGCGTCGCATCCGCCAGCGCCGCCGGGAAGCCGTAACCCGGCGCGTCGTGCAGCATGTCGGCGATCTGTGAAGCGTGCCACATGACCTTCTTCGGCACGCATCCGACGTTCACGCAGGTGCCCCCGAGCCGCGCGCATTCCACCAGCGCGACTCGCGCGCCGTAGCTCGCGCCGCGCCGCGCCGCGGCGATGCCGCCGCTGCCGCCGCCCAGAACGACCAGATCGAAATCGTCCGTCATCCGCATCACCCTCGTGGTCCTCCACGGCGCATCGACCGTGCGCTCTGCGCCGCAGACAGGCGGCGACGATAGCAGCTGCGGCCACGCACGGCGCATCCCCTTAAGATGCCGCTCCGGCGTGGGCAGCCGGGACGCGGCCGACGACGGAAACCGCGCGCCCTCGGCTCGCAGCGCAGGCACTCGCGGGAGCAGGCAACCGGTGGCGCAACGCAGGCACAGGCTCGGGCGTGTTCTCTTCCGCGTCATCGTGGCGTGGTTGATCGTCACCACTGTGCCGGTCGCCGTGCTGCGCTTCGTGCCGGTTCCGGTCAGCGCCTACATGGTGGAACAGCAGATTGCCTGGTGGCGCGGCGGCCAGCCGCATCCGCCGCTGCGACACCGCTGGGTCCCGCTCGAGCGCATCTCGCCGCAGCTGCAGCTCGCCGTCATCGCCTCCGAGGATCAGACCTTCCGCACGAACTGGGGCTTCGATTTCCAGGCCATCGTCGCCGCGTGGCGCCACGATCGGCGCCATCCGCACCAGCTCATCGGCGCGAGTACCATCACGCAGCAGACCGCGCGCAACCTGTTCCTGTGGCCGGGTCGCACGTGGCTGCGCAAGGGACTTGAGGCCTGGTTCACCGTGCTGCTGGACTTGCTGTGGCCGAAGGCGCGCGTCCTCACCGTCTACCTCAACAGCGCGCAGTTCGGCGACGGCATCTACGGCGCCGAGGCGGCCGCGCGCTTCTGGTTCCATCGACCGTCCGCCGCGCTGGACGCGCAGCAGGCCGCGCAGCTCGCAGCGGTTCTGCCGGATCCCGTGGGCATGCATGCGGGCAACCCTTCGCCCTACGTCCTGCGACGTGCCGCGGAAATTCGCGTGCAGATGCGCAATCTCGGGCTCGCTTACCTCGATTTTGCCCGCCGGCACTGATGTCGTACTTCACGCATCGGCCATAAGTCCCGGATTTCGGGGCGCCTTGTGGGACAACTCACAGCTGCTGTGGATAAGCTTGTGAGAAAGTGCCCGGCAGGCCGCCCGACGCCAGCAATTCCGGCCCTTCCAAGCGCATTGGCGCATTTTTGATCAGGAAAATATCGGCCGCGTTTTCAGCACGATGCAAAAACACAAGCGCTCATGACCACGGCACGTCAAGCCGGCGCACGGCGACCGGCATTGCTCCGCACTGCAGTGTGCATAACCTGTGCAAGGATCAATACAACGTCCCGCCCGGAGCGCGTTGGCGCAGCGCACCGGCGCGATACACTGAGCGCGCACCGCCAACGCGACACATCATGACGCACCCTTCAACACACCGGCTTGCGCCCCACCCGGCGCAACCCGCGCTGCGCTGCGGCAGCGTAGCCGCAGAGCCGTGCGCCGCGCCCCACGCGCCGGCGGACGAATCGACACGATGACGCCGCCGAAGGCCACTGCCCTGCGTGCGCCGCTGCATGGGCTCATTGCCGTCACACCGCCCGAGCTGTGCGCGGACAACAGTCGCCTGATGGCCTACGGCGAAGCGGTCATGCACTCCGGCGCACGGCTGCTGCGCTACCACGACGAGCGCTTGAACGCGGACATCCGGCGGCGCCTCGCGGCCATGCTGGTGAGCCTGTCGCGCCACTTCGGCACCGGGCTGTTGATCGATGACGACATCGAACTGGCCCGCGCGCTGGGCGCCGACGGCGTGTACCTGGACCGGGAGAGCGCGCCGATTGCGGAAGCGCGCGCTGCGCTTGGTGCGGCCGCGGTCATCGGCTGCAGCTGCGGCATGGATCTCGAACGCGCGCGGCGTGCGGCGGTGGCCGGCGCCGACTACGTAAACTTCGGCCCGTGTTTCCCGGCCGCGTCCGCAACCGACGGAGCTGCAGCGTCGCTGAAGGTGATCGAGCGCGCCCGGCAGGAGCTTGCGGTGCCAATCGCGGTCAGCGGCGGCATTCGCCCTGACAACGCGCCGCCGCTGCTTGCCGCCGGCGCCGCGCTGCTAGCGACCGCCGGCGGCGTCTTCGAACAGACCGACGTCGTGGGCGTCGCCGCAGCCGCCGATCGATACGTCGCGCTGTTTCCCGGCGACAACGCCACCGAACGCACACTTCCCGCTTGAGTACCGTGGAACCGACAACCCTGCTCCCGCCGCTGCCGACCGGGCGCGCCGCACCGCGCTCGGAACAACTCTTCGAACGCGCCTGCCGGCATATCCCCGGCGGCGTCAACTCGCCGGTGCGTGCGTTCCGCGCGGTGGGCGGCGTACCGCGCTTCATCGTCTCGGCCAAGGGCGCGTGGATCACGGACGCCGACGGCCATCGGTACATCGATTACGTCGGTTCCTGGGGGCCGATGATCCTCGGTCATCAGCATCCGGCGGTCATTGACGCGCTGCGCCACCAGATCAACGTCGGCACGAGCTACGGCGCGCCGACGGAGCTCGAGGTAGACATGGCCGAGCTGCTGTGCCGCCGCGTTCCCGGCCTCGAGCAGGTGCGGCTATGCAACTCGGGCACCGAGGCGACCATGTCCGCGCTGCGCCTCGCGCGCGGCGCCACCAGCCGCGACGCGATCCTCAAGTTCGAGGGCTGCTACCACGGCCACAGCGATTCGCTGCTGGTGCGCGCCGGCTCCGGCGCATCCACCATCGGCGTCCCCACTTCGCCAGGCGTGCCGGCCGATCTGGCCCGCCACACGCTGACGGCCCCCTACAACGACCTGGACGCCGTGTCCGCGCTGTTCGCTGAGCACGGCCACGAAATCGCCGCCGTCATCGTCGAGCCGGTGGCCGGCAACATGGGCTGCATTGCCCCGCTGCCCGGCTTCCTCACGGGGCTGCGTCACCTGTGCGACGAATCCGGCAGCCTGCTGATCCTCGACGAAGTCATGACCGGCTTTCGCGTGCATCCGCAGGGCGCGTCCGGGCTGTACGGCGTCACCGGCGACCTCGTCACGCTCGGCAAGATCATCGGCGGCGGCCTGCCGATCGGCGCCTTCGGCGGCCGCGCGGATCTCATGGCGCAGATCGCGCCGCAGGGCCCCGTGTACCAAGCGGGCACGCTGTCGGGCAACCCACTGGCGGTGTCGGCGGGACTGGCCCTGCTGCGGCTGCTGGACGATCCGCCGCTGTACGAGCGCCTCGACCGCTTCACCGGGCAGCTCGCCGACGGCCTGAACGACGCGGCGCGCGAGGCTCACGTGCCGTTCCTCGCGCAGCACGTCGGCAGCATGCTCGGCCTGTTCTTCACCACGGCGCCCACCGTCCGCGACTACGCGGCGGTCACAGCCTGCGACGCGGGTGCCTTCGCACGCTTCTTCCACGCCATGCTGGCGCGCGGCGTGTATCTCGCACCCTCGCTGTTCGAGACGAACTTCGTATCGGCGGCGCACGGGATATCCGAGCTGCAGCGCACGCTGGCGGCGGCGCGCGAAGCCTTCGCCGAACTCTCCGCCGACGCCTGATGCCGCATGCCCACGAGAGCGTCATCGCGCGGCTGAGGCGCAAGCTCAACCGCGGCGATTCGTGGCTGACGACCGACCTCGGCCGGCTGTTCACGCACGACAAGCTTGGCGACGAGGCGATCGAGGAGATCGAGGAGCGCCTGCTGCTGGCGGACGCCGGCGTCGAGGCGAGCACCGAGCTCAGCCACATGATACGGCGCGAGATCATGAGCGGGCGGATCAAGAAGGAGGCGCAGCTGCGCGCCGTGCTGCGCGAGGCGCTCGTCGACATCCTCGCGCCGTGCAGCCAACCGCTGCGCATCGCCGACGGCGCGCGACCGTTCGTGATCTTCGTCACCGGCGTCAACGGGGTCGGCAAGACCACCACCATCGGCAAGCTCGCCGCGAAACTGAAAGCTGAGGGATTGTCGGTCCTGCTCGCGGCCGGGGACACCTTCCGCGCGGCGGCGGTCGAGCAGCTGGCGCAGTGGTCCGAGCGCACCGGCGCGCAGCTGATCTCGCAAGGCGCGGGCGCCGACGCCGCCTCGGTCATCTACGACGCTGTCCAGGCCGCCCGGAGCCGTGGCGTCGACGTGGTTCTCGCGGACACCGCCGGCCGACTGCACACGCAGGCGCACCTGATGGACGAGCTGCGCAAGATCAAGCGCGTCGTGCAGAAGCAGGATCCGCAGGCACCGCACGAAGTGCTGCTCGTCGTCGACGCCACGACCGGCGCGAACGCGCTCAACCAGGCCGAGCAATTCAACGACGCCGTCGGCATCACCGGGCTGGTGATCACCAAGCTGGACGGCACCGCGAAAGGCGGCATCCTGCTCGCGCTCGCCAAGCGCATGGCGCTGCCGGTGCGATTCATCGGCGTCGGCGAAGGCGTCGACGACCTCATACCGTTCGACGCACAGGCCTACGCTGAAGCCCTCGCCGCGTGACCACGCACGCCGCTTGGCACCCCGCGATGCGGTTTTCCTTACGATAGGCGTTCCGCCGCCGGCCGATCGTCGAACGACCTCAGCGCCGGTGGTCTGCAGGCCGCGCCGCACGCCTCGCGCACCCCTATCGCCCATGCCCGACAGCGTCCGCTTCGAACACGTCAATCACCGCTACGCCGCTGGAGAAGGTCTCGTGCTCGCAGACCTGAGCTTCACGCTGGGCGTCGGCGAGATGGCGTTCCTGACCGGCAGCTCGGGCGCCGGCAAGAGCACGGTGCTGAGACTGATCGGGCTGCTCCTGCGGCCAACGGACGGTGCCATCTTCGTCAACGGCCGCGCGCTGGAGCAGACGCACGGGCGGCACATCGCGAAACATCGCCGCACGCTCGGCATGATCTTCCAGGACGCAAACCTGCTGCCCGAACAGACCGTCTTCGACAACATCGCGCTGCCGCTGCTGATCCGCGGTCATTCGGCGGCCGACATCGGCCGGCGGGTGCGCGCCGCGCTGGACGCCGTCGACATGCGGGGAGCCGAGCTCAGCTATCCACCGGCGTTGTCCAGCGGAGAACAGCAGCGCGTCAGCATCGCCCGGGCCATCGTCGCGCGTCCCGCGCTGCTGCTGGCGGACGAGCCCACCGGCAACCTTGACCAGACGATGGCAGAGGACGTGATGCGACTGTTCGCCCGCTTCAACGAAGTAGGCACCAGCGTGCTGGTCGTCACGCACGCCACTCACCTCGTGCAGCGCCTGCCGTACCGCGTCATGCGGTTGGAGAACGGGCGCCTTGCCGCCGATCGACCCACGTACCGCGCAGCGCCTGCCGCCGATGCCGTACCGCGCTAGAACGCCCGCGCCGACGAGCGCGCCACATCGTGCCGCAGCGCCGGCGCGCCCGGCCAGCGTTCCTTCCGGGCCGCTGCGCCTGCTGCAGAACCACGCCCGCGCGGTCTACGTGACGCTCGCACGGCTCGGACAGCACGCCGTCGGCACGGTACTGACCCTGTGCGTGGTCGCCGTCGTGCTGAGCCTGCCCGCCACGCTGCTGACCCTGTTCCGCGACATGACCCCGGCCACACTGCAGGTCGGCGAACGATCGGCCCAGGCGACGCTCTATCTCAGGGATTCCATCACGCCCGCCGCCGGCGAAGCGCTGACGGAACGCATCGCCCATCAGCCGGGGATCGCCACCGCGCGCTACATTTCGCGCGACGCGGCGCTCGCGGAATTCAAGCAGCAGGCGGGGGCCGCGGCCGCCGTCGCGCTGCTGGACACGAACCCGCTGCCCGCTTCGATCGTGGTCACGCCCGATATCCATCGCGGCCAGGCCGCCACCCGCACCATGCTTGACGCGCTGGCGGCGATGCCCGAAGTCGAGCAGGCGCAGCTGGATCCGGCGTGGACTGACCAGCTGTACGCGGGCTTCGCCCTGCTGAAGAATCTCCTGTGGCTGGCGATGGGCGCCCTTGCGCTCACGGTGCTCATCGTCGTCGGCAACACGATCCGTCTCGAAATCGAGGACCGTCGGCACGAGATCGCGATCATGAAGCTCATCGGCGCGTCGAACGCCTATGTCCGACGTCCGTTCCTGTACATGGGGGCATGCTATGGGGTCGGCGGCGCGGTGTTCGCGTTGCTGCTGGTCGCACTGGTAATGCAGCTGCTGGAGTATGCGGTACGCAGGAGCGCGGTGCTCGGCAACACCGGCATGGTCCTCGCCGCACCCGGATTCGATACCTCGCTGGCACTGCTGGGCGTCGGGTTGGTGCTTGGATGGCTGGCAGCGACATGGACCGTTGCGCGCCACCTGCACCGGATCGAGCCGCGTTGAGGCGCGCGCGTGAACTTGCCACCGGTTTAGCACTCCAAGGTAACGACTGCTAAAATGAGGGCTCGGAGGACCGAGTGATGACGACATCCGCCTTGGCGTTACGCCTGAACAACTTGCCCACGCCGCGTGTCGGCAGTCTGGACGCGTACCTGCAGAGCCTTGCACACATTCCCGTGCTGTCGCGCCAGGAAGAAAGCGAGCTGGCGCACCGGCTGCACGACGACGGTGATCTCGACGCAGCGCAGCACTTGGTATTGTCCAACCTGCGCTTCGTCGTGCACATCGCGCGCGGCTACCAGGGCTACGGGCTGCCGATGGCCGACCTGATTCAGGAAGGCAACATCGGCCTGATGAAGGCCATCAAGCGCTTCGATCCCGAAGTCGGCGTGCGCCTGATCTCCTTCGCCGTGCACTGGATCAAGGCAGAGATCCATGAGTACATCCTGGCGAACTGGCGCATCGTCAAGATCGCGACCACCAAGGCGCAGCGCAAGCTCTTCTTCAACCTGCGGCGCGCCAAGGCACGGCTGGGTTGGATGAACAACGAAGAGGTCGGCGCCGTGGCGGCAGATCTCAAGGTGCGGCCGGAGGACGTGCTGCAGATGGAGTCGCGCCTCAGCGGTCGCGACGTCTCTTTCAGCGCCGGGCCGGCCGACGGCGATGACGCCTACATGCCGGAAGACTATCTGGCCGCGGACGGCGACCCGAGCGAGGCGCTGGAAGCCTCAGACTGGGACGCGCAGGTCGAACAGCGCATGCGCAGCGCGCTGACGACGCTTGACGACCGATCCCGCGACATCGTGCAGCGCCGCTGGCTGGCGGCCGACGGCAGCAAGATGGGCCTGCAGGAACTCGGCAGCGAGTATGGCGTGTCGGCGGAGCGTATCCGCCAGATTGAAGCGGCCGCCATCAAGAAGATGCGCAAGGCTATGGCGCTGGACGAACTGGATCCAGCGGTCGCCTGAAGCGAGCCGCGCGCGTTGACGAGGACCTGTCCGCAACCGAAGTAGCGCGACCTCCTTTGCCCGTTGAAGGTGCCGCTGCCGCCTACTGCAACGTGCCGACGACTACTGCACGCGGCTCGTGGCCAACCGCACGAAGCCTGCGATCCGGTCGGCGGTCGAGAATGCAAGGTCGTCATGGCAGCAGACCGTTGCGAAGACCAGAGATCGCTGCGAAGGCGATCAGCATGACGACTCGCGGTTTGCACATCCTGTAGTACCCGCGCAACGGCCGCGGCGCGGCGGCTGGTGCTCGACCCCGGCCACCATCAGGCCCCGTCCTCTCCCGCTGCCCGGCTTCGCCAGGCGAGGTGGTTGACCAGCACGACGACCAGGAGCAGGACGGCGGCGCCACCGGTGTGGGCGTCCGCAAGCCACAGCGGGAAGCCGCCTTCCACGAAGGCGATGCCGATGAGGATCTGCAGCGCAAGTGCCAGCAGCAGCAGCGCGGCGAGCGCCCGGCCGATGCGTTGTGACGCCGCGATCCATAGATAAAGGGCGAGCGCCCCGACGACCAGTGCAGTCAACAGCGCGCCGTAGCGATGCACCATGTGGATGGTCGCCCGCACCGACGCACTCAGCACGCCGCCCTGGTAGTCGATCCCGAGCCCATGCCACAGGTCAAACGCGGGCGCCAGGCCCGTCTGCAGCCTATAAACGCCTTGGCAAGTGGGAAAATCCGGGCATCCGATCGCCGCATAATTCGTGCTGGTCCAACCGCCGAGAAACACCTGCAGCGCGAGCACGCACAAGGCCAGCGCGCTCCACGCCCGAAACCATGGCAATCGCAGCTGGGGCGGCGCCGGCGCCGCCTGCCGCAGCCACATCCACCACAGCAGCATCAGCGTGAGCAGACCGAGCAGAAGGTGTGTCGTCACGATAACCGGCATCACCTGCCAGGTGACCGTCAGCGCACCGAACACGGCCTGGACGATCACCAGCAGGAGAATGGCGAGAGCCAGTCCCGCGGGCAGCCCGCGAGCGCGCCGCGCCGCGGCGACCAGCGCCATCAACAGCACCATCATGCCGACGAGGCCGGCGAGATAGCGGTGAACCATCTCTTTCCATGCCTTGGCGACATGGAACGGACGAGCTGGGAAGTCCGCGTGCTGGGCGGCGTTCTCGGCCGTGGGGACAACCATCTGTCCATAGCAGCCGGGCCAGTCGGGACACCCGAGTCCGGCATCCGACAGGCGCACATAGGCCCCAAGCACCACCAGTGCGAAGCAGGCCGCGACCGTGATCAGATTCAGTCGGGAGAACCAACGGTCAATCGGCATCAACGCGCCGTTCCGTCATGCGAAGTCGCGATGCGGTGATGTGCGCGCAAGACGCACGCCTCATCCCAGCTGGGAGAACCGCAGCAGCCGGCGCAAGTCGTGGTACACGTCCTCGACCTTGAACCCCGGCGGGTACGAGAGTATCCAGTGACGCGCAGGATTGATCAGCACCACGGTACCGGGAGCCTGCCCGAAGAATCGCATCGCGTCCGCAGCGTGATCTGCATCCGGTGCGGCCGTGAGCATGACGGGCAAAGCACCCGCTTTGCGGTACAGATCCGCGTCCGTGCGCATAGCGCCCGCGGCGTTGCGCAGGCTGCTCGAGTCGGGAGCGAGGTAGAAGACGCGCAGACGGCGGTACTGCTCCTGCAGCAGCCATCGGATATTGTGGACCTGGAACACCTGCCGGACGCAGCCTTCGTCACAGGTCGCTCCTCCGATGTAGATCACCGACCAGTGCCCGCTGAAGGCGCCGACCGGGAGCTCCTCGCCAGTCAGGTCGTGCAGCGCAAGCGGCGGCACGTCACGCGCCGGGGTGACGAGCTGCCCGCGGTTGTTGTGCTGCAGCCCGTCGCGCAGCGTGGGCACGAAGAAGACCGCCATGGCCAGCAGCAGCGGCAGCGCCGTCACGAGGACGATGACCAACAGCGGACCGCGATTGCGCCCCCGGGAGCGCACCGCTACCTCGTCATCAGACGAGACAGCGTGGCGTGGATCGGGCGAGTGGCTCATGGGCGCTTGCCTGCCTTTGGCGCGACAGCCCGCGCAGAACATGGAGATGATTCCAGCGACGCCGTGCGGCGCAGATTGAGCCGATAGAAGAGAAACAAGCCGATCAGGCTGAACATGAACCACTGCGCGGCATAACCATAGTGTCGGACGGGGGGGAAGCCCACCGGGTCAGCCCAATCGCGGACATACCCGTCGGGCAGGCGGGCATCGAGCTCCACGACACCGTGTCGGATCCGCTCGCCGTAGAGGCAGCGAAGATCTCCATCCGTGGGGTAGAGCACGTGGCGCGGCCAAGCCTGCGCCGCGCAACCATCTCCCGCCAGGCGCAGCGCCGGCCTGGGCAAGGAGCGCCAGAGGCCTTCGATGCGGCGCGGGCGGCGACCGACGGCGAGTCGGCTGGTGTCGGGCGGCTGCGAATCAACCGCACGCGGAACCCAGCCACGGTTGACCATCACCACGTGACCGTCCGCGAGGATGAATGGAGTCAGCACGTCGTATCCGGTCTGTTCTCCGTGGGACTGACCATCCATCAGCAGCTGCCGGTGCGCGTCATAGTGTCCGTCCGCCCACACCCGTATCGCGCGAGCCTCCGGCGGCAAGGCACGGTCGTCCAGCGCCGCCAAGGATTTGGCGGGCGTCGCTTGTGCCAGCTTGTGCTGTTCGAGGTAGGTCGCCTTCTGCAGCCCGCGCTGGATCTGCCAGACCCCCAGCCCACACAGGGCGGAGCAACCCAGCAGAGCGATCAGGCACGACCACCAGCGAGGTCTGAAGTGGCGTCGCTCATGCATGCGAAGCGCAAACAGGCTCGCCGCTCGTGAAGCGTCGGGATGATCGTGTCCCGTTATCATGAGCCTCGCCCGCTGCTTCCATCGGCATGATCGTCAAGCTGATCATCATCGGGTTTCTCGTCGCGATCGTCGCGTCGCTGTTCTCCGGTTTCTTCTTCCTGCTGCATGACGACAGCACGCGGGACAACCGTCGTACGCTCCACGCGTTGGAACTCCGCGTCGTCCTGACCATCGCGTTTGCGTTGTTTCTCGTGCTGGCGTGGTTCATGGGGTGGATCCATCCGCATCCCGGCCCGACGCCGTAGCGCAGGGCTGGGTCCGGCGGGAATACCGAGCGCTCAGGGGGCGTATCACCGCCCCCACGTGCCGCGCTAGAGGATATAGACGAACGTGAACAGGAGAATCCAGACGACGTCGACGAAATGCCAGTACCAGGCGACGCCCTCGAAGCCGAAGTGTCTGGTTGCGCTGAAATGCCCGGCCAGCAGGCGGCAGGTGATGACGATCAACATGATCGTGCCGATCGTGACGTGCAGTCCGTGGAATCCGGTCAGCATGTAGAAGGTCGAGCCGTAGATGCCGCTGTGCAAGGTCAGGTTCTGCTGCGTATAGGCCTCGACGTACTCGTGCGCCTGCAGGGTCAGGAAGACGACGCCGAGCGCGACGGTCAGGATCATGAAGGCGATGCATCGCCCGCGGTGATTCTCCTTGAGCGCATGGTGGGCCCACGTCACCGTGAAGCTGCTGGTGATGAGGATCGCGGTATTGATGGCCGGCAGGCCCCACGGGCTCATGCCGGTGAACGTCCCGCCAACCGAACCCGGCCCGTTGCTCGGCCATACCGGCGTGAAGTCGGGCCACAGCACCGAGCCGGTGAAGAACTTCGCGCCCTCACCGCCCAGCCATGGCACGGCCAGCGCGTGGGTGTAGTAGAGGGCACCGAAGAAGGCGCCGAAGAAGCAGACTTCCGAGAAGATGAACCACCCCATGCCGAACCGGTAGGTGCGATCCACCTGACGGTTGTAGGCGCCCTCCTCGCTCTCGTGCGCGATGCCCCAGAACCAGCGGAAGATCATGTAGACGGCGAGCAGCACGCCGACCGTCAACGGCAGCTGCCACGGCATCCCCAGATCGTGGCCCTCGAGCCAATGGCTGAAGCCGTAGATCGCGAGCGCAAGTCCCGCGACGAGCAGGAATGGCCATGCCGCCGGCTTGGGGACGAAGTAGCCCGACGTTTCTTCCGTACGCCCACTGGTCATTGCTTCATCCCCATCCCGATTCAATAGCGTCCTGCGTGTGAGGCGCTGCTCGCGGATGCCGCGCCACTACCGTCCACCGCCGGCGCGTGATGCGACCAGCGCCAGAAGATCGCAGCGTAGAGGGCCAGGGCAATCGCGCCCAGTACGACCGCGCCGCCCAGATTGCGCCAGCGCATCTTCCGGCGGCGACGCTCCCAGTCGTCCGGCTCCCCGACCATGCGTCAGCTTGCAGCCACCGGCCGAGCCTGTACCTCGAGTACCCACGGCGATTCGGAGTCGACGTACTTGCTGGGCGGTTCGTCGTGGAAGCTGTGATACGGCGCGGGCGACGGCACCACCCACTCGAGTCCGTAGGCACCTTCCCATACGCGACTGGTCGCCTTCGCCATGCCGCGGCGGAACCAGATGCAGCGCGCCATGTTGTAGGCAAAGATGAACTGCGACGCGAAGAACAGGAAGGCGCCGATGCTCGACACCATGTTCCAATCCGCGAACTGCGCCGGGTAATCCGCCGTACGCCGGACCATGCCGGCCAGACCGAGGAAATGCTGCGGGAAGAACAGCACGTTGATGAACACCAGCGACAGCCAGAAATGGATCCGGCCGAGCCGTTCGCTGTACATGACGCCGGTCCACTTGGGCATCCAGTAATAGACGGCGGCGATGATCGCGAACACCGAGCCGGGGACCAGCACGTAGTGGAAGTGCGCGATGATGAAGTAGGTGTTGTGGTACTGGAAGTCGACGGGCGCCATCGCCATCATCAGCCCCGAGAAGCCGCCGATCGAGAACAGCACGACGAAGGCGATCGAGAACAGCATCGGCGTCTCGTAGGTCAGGGAACCGCGCCACATCGTCGCCACCCAGTTGAAGATCTTCACGCCGGTCGGCACCGAGATCGTCATGGTGCTGAACATGAAGAAGATCTCGGCCGGCAGCGGCATGCCATCCGCGAACATGTGATGCGCCCAGACGAGGCAGCTCAGGAAGCCGATGCACGCGAGGGCGTAGACCATCGACTCGTAGCCGAACAGCGGCTTGCGCGCGAAGGTCGGAATGATCATGGAAATGATCCCGAAGGCCGGCAGGATCATGATGTAGACCTCCGGGTGCCCGAAGAACCAGAAGATGTGCTCGTAGAGGATCGGGTCACCGCCGCCGGTCGGGTCGAAGAACGTGGTCCCGAAGTACTTGTCGGTGAGCAACATGGTGATGGAACCGGCGAGCACCGGCAGCACCATGATCACCAGATAGGCGGTGATGAACCAACCCCAGACGAAGATCGGCATCTTCATCAGCGTCATGCCCGGTGCGCGCATGTTGAGCACCGTGACGATCAGGTTGATCGCCCCGGTGACCGAGGAGATGCCCATCAGATGCACGGCAAAGATCTGGAACGGCACCGCGAGGCCCATCTGCAGCATGAGCGGCGGATACATGGTCCAGCCGGCCGCCGAAGCGCCACCCGGCAGGAAGAAGCTCGACAGGAGCAGCACGAATGCGAAGGGCAACAACCAGAAACCGAAATTGTTGAGCCGCGGCATGGCGAGGTCGGACGCGCCGATCTGCATCGGCACCATCCAGTTCGCCAACCCGACGAAGGCCGGCATCACCGCGCCGAAGATCATCACCAGCGCGTGCATGCTCATGAACTCGTTGTAGGTCCCCGGATCGAGGAACTGCAGCCCCGGTTCGAAGAGCTCGGCGCGAATCACCAGCGAGAACGCGCCGCCCACGATGAACATCAGGCCGCTGAACAGCAGATACAGCGTGCCGAGGTCCTTGTGGTTGGTCGTCGAAATCCACCGCATGATGCCCTTCGGCGGGCCGTGCTCGTGGACAGCGGCCGTGCCGTGCGCGGACGCCCCTGCTCCCTCGATCTGCTCAGCCATGTCAGGCCCGCTCCTTTTTCCTACGACCGCGCTGCGGCCGCATCCTCATCCCGCGTGCCGTGACGCGGCACCCCGCTTCCCTGCCAGCGCGCCTTCGCGCCGGACCCGCATACCTGCGATACCGGGAAAGTCTTGCCGACCGCATCCCCCGCGGCGGCTTCCGCATCACAGCCTTCGCTGAGGTGCAGAGTGTGCTTGGCCGCCAGTTCGCCCTTCACCCATGCGTTGAAGTCCTCAAGGCTCACCACCTTGACCGCTGTCGGCATGTAGGAATGGCCGCGGCCGCACAGCACCGTGCACTGACCGGTGTAGGTTCCGATCCGGTCCGCGTTGAACCACACCTCGTTGATGAACCCCGGGTACGCGTTCTTCTTGATCCCCAGATCCATGACCGACCATGCGTGGTCGACGTCAGCAGACGTGATCAAGAGGCGAACCTTCTTGCCCTCCGGGACGACCATCGGGTGATCCACCGCGCGCAGGTAGTGCGGCACGGTCGCCGGATCGATGCCCGAGCCGAGCATGGAAGCCTGGTTCGAGCGCGCATCCAGGGAGCTCACGAAACCGACGCCGAAGTCGGGATACTCATAGACCCAGCGCCACTGGGAGCCGGTCACCTTCACCGTCATGTACGGGTTGCTGGTGTTGTAGGCACGCACGAGCGTGGCAGCCGCGGGCAGGGCCATGCTGACGAGGATCAGGAACGGAACCAGGGTCCAGATCACCTCGACGGTGGTGTTCTCGTGGAACTTCGCGGGCACCGGATGCCGTTTGCGGCTGTGCGCCCAGAGGGAATACCCCATGACTCCGAAGACCAGCACGCCGATGATCGTCACGACCCACAGGCCATACATGTGCAGGCCGTAGATCTCGCGGCTGATGGGCGTGACGCCGGTCGGCAGGTTGAAGACGGCGTCCTGCTCGAGTGTCGTTGCTCCCTGCGCAGCGCCCGCGAGCAGCAGCCCAACCAGCGCCGCGAGTCCACCGCCCATGCCCCTGAAGCTCGGCATTCCCTGCTCTCCCTTTTCGTGCCGCACCCCGAAACGATCCCGCCGCCTATGGCCCCTCGGCACCCCAGGCGCCACCGCGCCCGGACACCGGCAAGGACGGCTTTTTCCTCTCCCAGCCCGGCTGGAGCAACGCGCGGATGCGCGCGCACAGATCGACCCGCTCGCGATCGGTGAGACCGTGGCCTACCTCGAGGCGCTGTGCGCCACAGCACAGCATCAAGCGCGCCGGACTGGTCGGATAGGGCCCGGGCTCGAGCATCGCACGCGTCTGCCCGCGTGGCAGCTGCGCGCGGAAGGCAATCCCGCGTCCTGCAAAGCCGAAAGCCACCTCAAGCTGGTCATCGTCAAAACGCAGCACTTCGCGGTATGCGTTGTGGCGCAGCGCGATCCACAGCGCCACGCCGACTCCCGTGAGGTTCGCCACGGCGAAGAGCATCACCGGCCAGAAGCCATGCGCGGTGAACCAGCCTGCAACGCCGAGCGCACCGATGGCCATCACAACCAGGAAGCGCCGCGCTCCTGTCCATGACAATGACGCGTTCGGCTCCACGACGAGCCGCCTGATTGTCGGTTCTGGTACGTGCATGCGATAAATGGCGGCCCCGACGACGATTGCAGCAGTCACTCCCGCCAATATTCTAGGCAGCTGCGGCAGCACTGGTAAAGTCAATGAGAACGGTCATGCATGCGGCAAGCCACCTGCCAACGGTACGGAGTGATCCCCGCCAACCACACTGCGGGCGAGGAGATCGCATTGAGAGGACGCGACGTCGTGCGACGCCTGGGCGCACAACTGCGGATGTCCCTCGCTCCGCGCCACTGCGCCATCTGCCGGGGGCATCTCCCGGGCGCGACGGAATCCCTGTGTCCTGGTTGCCGGGAAGATCTGCCGTGGATGGACGGCGCCTGTCCACGCTGCGCCAACGCCCGCCCGGACGGCTCCCTTTGCGCGGCGTGTGCGACACAGCTGCCACCGCAGGACTACGCCATCGCCGCGTTCCACTTTACGGGCGCGGTCCGCCGTTCCATCTTGCAGCTCAAGTACCACGCAGCGTTCGCGCAGGCGCAGTGGCTGGGCGCTGGCCTGGCGCAGGCGGCGCGGGAGCGTCACGCCGCACTGCCCGACTGGATCGTGCCGATCCCGCTGCACGCGCGCCGGCTGCGCGGCCGTGGCTACAACCAGGCGCTGGAGCTCGCGCGGGTAGTCGGCAAGGAGCTCGGCATCCCCGTTGTGCACGCGGTCCTGCGCCGCCACCGCGCGACGGTGGACCAGATCGGCCAGAGCCGCAACGCCCGCCGGCGCAACCTGCGAGGCGCGTTCCACGCGGCGCCGGTCATCGCCGGACGGCACATCGCGCTGCTCGACGACGTCATGACGACCGGTAGTACCTTCGGCGAAGCGGCCAGATGCTGCCGCACCGCCGGCGCAGCGTCAGTCGCCGCATGGGCGGTGGCGCGCGCATGAAGTTCACGGGAAGGATCGCGGGGCGAGGTCGGCGAGCACGAGTCCGGCAAACACCGCCGCGCCAAACCAGTTGTTGGCGACAAAGGCGCGAAAACATGCGCCGCGGTCACGATGTCGGGCCATCCACTGGTAAGCCACCGCGCACAGCGCCGCCAGCAGCAGCCCGAGCTGGAACCAGCCTCCGAGACCCTGCCATACGCCGATGGCGGCAAGCCCGGCGAGCGCAGCCAGCTGGAACATGCCGACGCACAGGCGATCGTAGCGGCCGAACAGGACGGCGGTGGACTTCACGCCGATGCGGATATCGTCCGGTCGATCCGCCATCGCATAGAGCGTGTCGTAGGCGATGATCCAGCAGAAATTCGCGGCCATGACGGCCGCCACCAGAGGCCAGGATACCGGCGACTGCACGGCGGCAAACGCCATCGGGATCCCCCATGAGAACGCGACGCCGAGATAGGCCTGCGGCCACTGGGTGACGCGCTTGGCGAGCGGATAGGTGGCGGCAATCACGACGCCAGGAACCGCAAGCCACAGCGCCAGCCGCGGTAGGGGCCAGGCGACGGCCAGCGCAACCAGTGCCAGCACGATCGCGACGACCACGGCTTCGATCGGACGAATCCGGCCCGCCGCCAGCGGGCGCCCACGCGTACGCTGCACGTGCGCATCAAAGCGACGATCAGCGAAATCGTTGATCGCGCAGCCCGCGCCGCGCATAAGCACGGTCCCCACCACGAAGATCGCAAGGATCTTCAGCGGCGGCACGCCACGCGCGGCGATCCACAGCGCCCACAGCGTCGGCCACAGCAGCAGCAGGATGCCGATCGGTCGGTGCATCCGCGTCAGGCGCCAGTAATCGACGGCGCGCCCCCAAACGAGCTGTCGGAAGTCACGCACGGCGCGATCCACCCCTCTCGTGAACGGATCGCTCGTGGCCCGTTGGACACCGCCGCCACGCCGCCTCAAACCTGCGCATAGCGACCCGCCTCCGGAATCCAGCGCTCGATCAACCGGCGGGCCTCCACCGGATGGCGTTGCAGCCAATCCGCTGCGCGCCGCCGCACCGCCGGCATCAACATGGCGTCGCGCATTGGATCCGCGACCTTCAGGCCGACCATTCCGGTCTGGCGTCGACCGAGCAGCTCGCCCGGGCCGCGCAGCTGCAGATCGCGTTCGGCGATCCGGAACCCATCGTGCGTCTCCCGCAGCACCTGCAGACGGCTGCGTGCCAGGCCCGACAGCGGCGCCCGGTACATCAGCACGCACTGGCTGGCACGCTGCCCGCGTCCGACGCGCCCCCGCAGCTGGTGCAGCTGCGCGAGGCCGAGGCGCTCCGCGTTGTCGATCACCATGATGGAAGCGTTCGGCACATCCACGCCCACCTCGATCACGGTGGTCGCGACAAGCACCTGCGTCTGTCCCTCGACGAAGGCGCGCATCTGCCGTTCCTTGTCGGCGGGCTTCATGCGCCCGTGCACCAGCCCGACCGCCAGCCCAGGCAGTTCCGCACACAGCTGCGCATGCGTGTCCTCGGCGGTCTGCGCCTGCAGCTGCTCCGATTCCTCGATCAAGGTGCACACCCAATAGGCTTGACGGCCCGCAGCGCACGCCGCTCCGATCCGCCTGAGCACGGCACCGCGGCGGCTTTCGTTGAGCACCACGGTGGTGACTGGCGTCCTGCCGGGCGGCAGCTCGTCGAGGGTGGAGATGTCCAGGTCGGCATAGACCACCTGCGCCAGGGTGCGTGGAATCGGCGTCGCTGACATCACCAGCTGATGCACCCATTCGCCCGCCTCGCCCTTGTCGGCCAGCGCCAGACGCTGCCCGACGCCGAAGCGATGCTGCTCGTCGACCACCACCAGCACGAGGCGCGCGAAGCGCACCGACCCTTGCAGCAGCGCGTGCGTCCCGACCCACAGATGCGTCGTTCCAGCGGCCGCCGCTTCCAGCGCTGCCTTCTTCTCGGTTGCCTTGAGCCGCGACGACAGCAGCCCGACGTTTTCACCCAGCGGTTGCAGCAGGCGCGACAGGGTGCGTTGATGCTGCTCGGCCAGCAGCTCTGTCGGTGCCATGAGCACGGCCTGGCGGCCCTTGCCCGCGCACGCCGCCATCGCCGCGACCGCCACCAGCGTCTTGCCCGAGCCGACGTCGCCCTGCAGCAGCCGCAGCATCGGGTGACCCGACGCGAGATCCACCGCAATGTCCTTCATTGCCCGTTGCTGCGCGCGCGTCAGCTCGAAAGGCAGTGCCCGCTGCAGCCGCGCCACGCTCCGCGCCATGTCCGCGATCACCGGTGCCCGCCGCTCGCGAACTCCTGCACGGCTCGCCTGGAGGGCGAGCTGGTGGGCCAGCAGCTCTTCCGTCGCGAGCCGCAGGCGCAGCGGATGGGCGGCATCGAGCAGCGCCGAGGCGTCGGCATCTGCCGCCGGGTAATGCAAGGCGCGCAGCGCGTCGATGGTGTTGGACCCAACAAAGTCCGCTAAGGGGCGAGCCAGTGCACCATCCGCCTGCGCGACGTCGAAGGCGCGCGCCACGAGCAGCCGTATGCGCGCCTGCGTCACGCCTGCCGTCGTCCCGTACACCGCGATCCAGCCGCGCTCGATAGCCAGCGCCTGCCGGTCGTCGGCAACACGATACTGCGGATGGATCATCTCCAACGCCCGTGCACCCGCACGCACGGGACCATAGGCGCACACCCAGCGGCCTTCGACCAGCCCCTTGCGCTGCGCCTCGCTGAAATGAAACAGGCGCAGCTGCAGCATCGCCGTCGCCATGCGTCCGTCACCGACCAGCGTCACCCACAGGTTACGGCGCGGCGTGAAGGCGAGCTGCACACGGCCGATCTTCGCCAGCACCAGCGCTTCGTGGCCTGCCCGCACCTGATCCAGCGGCGTCAGTCGACGGCGGTCCTCGTAGCGGATGGGCAGGTGCAGCAGCACGTCGACCACCCGCCGCACCCCGAGGCCCGCAAGCTTGCGACCAATCAGCGGTCCGGCGCCCTTGAGCCAGACCGCGTCATCCTGAAGGCGGAGCCGCGGCGCCGGCCGGCGGTCAGCGCCCGGCCGCGCCAAGGACGAGAATCACGTCAGCTTCCGCCCGCGCCCCGCGCGGCAGCGCGGCCACCGCGACCGCCGCCCGCGCGGGGAAAGGCGCGGGAAAGAACTCGCCCATGATCTCATTGAGGTCCGGATATGCGGCAAGATCCGTCAGGTAAGCCGTCACCTTGACGGCATCCGCGAGGCCGCCGCCGGCGGCTTCCGCCACCGCCGCCAGGTTCGTGAAGATCTGCCGAATCTCGGCCTTGGCGCCACCCGCGACGAGCTGTCCGCTCGCCGGATCGAGGCCGATCTGGCCCGACAGATACACCGCGTCTCCGACGCGAATGGCCTGCGAATAGCTGCCGATGGCTGCCGGCGCACCGGCGGTTTCAACCTTCTGCTTGTGCATGGTTCCTTATCTCGCCCTTGAGATCGTGTCGGCCCCGCGGCGCGTCACCGCACGCGAAGCGCCGCTGTGGCTCGTGCACGTGCGGTCAGCTGGCGTTGGTGCGATAGACGCGCTGCACGGCGTCGATCCGCCGCAGGCGGCGAATCACGCGCGCCAGATGCACCCGATCGCGCACCGTGACGACGAAGCGCATTTCCGCTGTGCCGAATCCGGCGTGCTCCGGCATCTGCACGTTCTCGATGCCTGACTCCGCGCGCGAGATCTCGCTCGCCACGTCGCCCAGCAGGCTGCGTCGGTTCTCCGCGCGTACGCGCAGCTCCGCGCAGAAGTCCCCCTGCACCTCAGGCGCCCACACCAGCGGGATGCGGTCGTGCGCGTTGGTGCCGGATTTCTTTCCTGGCGCGTGGCGGCATTCAAGCCGATGGATGACGATCCCGCGCCCCACGCTGACGTAGCCGCAAATGTCGTCGCCCGGGATGGGATAGCAGCAGCGCGCGTAGTCGACCACCAGGCCTTCCGTGCCTTCCACGGCGATGGGCACCGCCCGCCCGCTCACCGTCGCCTGCGCGTCCGGCAGGAACTGGCGCGCGACCAGCGGCGCGAGCCGCCGCCCGCTGCCGATCGACGCGTACAGGGCCTCGAGGTCGTCAAGCCCGTAGCCCGCCAGCACCGACTTCGGCCCATCGCCCTTGAGCCGCGCGGCGGGGACGCCGAGCTCGCGCATCGCCGCGCCGAGCAGCCGTCGACCGAGGCGTACGGCCTGATCCTCGCGCTGCCCCTTGAGGTAGCTGCGGATGTGGCTGCGAGCCTTCGCGGTCTTGGCGAAGTTCAGCCACGCCGCGTTTGGGCGCGCGTGGCGGGCCGTGATGACCTCCACCGTCTGCCCATTGACCAGCGGCAGGCTTAGCGGCTCGAGCTGATGGTCGACGCGCGCCGCGACGCAATGATCACCCAGCTCCGTATGCACCGCGTAGGCGAAATCGATCGGCGTCGCCCCGCGTGGCAGGCGGCGGATCTCGCCGCGCGGCGTGAACACATAGACCTCGTCGGGGAACAGGTCGACCTTGACGTTGTCGATGAAATCGAGCGCCGCGGCATCGTTCGGCAGATCGAACAGGGACCCCAGCCACTCGTTGGCGCGCAGCTGCGGCGCAGCCTGCCCGTCTCCGCCGTGGCTCCCCAGCTTGTACTGCCAGTGCGCCGCGATGCCGCTTTCGGCGATGTAGTGCATTTCGCGGGTGCGGATCTGGATCTCAATCTTCCGGCCCTGGGGGCCGACGCAGGTGGTATGCAGGCTCTGGTAGCCGTTGACCTTCGGGTTGGCGATGAAGTCGTTGAACTGCTCGGAGATCGGCTTGTAGACGTGGTGCACCACGCCCAGCACGCGGTAGCACTCGTCGACATTGCCAACGATGATGCGGAAGCCAAGCAGGTCCATCACGTCGAGGAAGCGGTGGCGCTTGCGTTGCATCTTCTCGTAGATGCCGTACAGGTTCTTCTGTCGCCCGGCGACGCTGCACTCGATCTCCTTGACCTTGAGCGCGTCTGTCAGGCGCCGCTCGATCTCGCGGATCAGTCCACGCGTATCGCCGAGCTGCTGCTTGACGGCCTTTTCGAACACCTCGTAGCGGTGTGGATACAGGTTGCGGAACGCAAGGTCCTCGAGCTCCGCCCGCAGCGTATTGATCCCCAGCCGCTGTGCGATCGGCGCGTAGATGTCGAGCGTTTCCCGCGACACGCGCCGTCGCTTCGACGGCTCGACGGCGTCCAGCGTACGCATGTTGTGCAGCCGGTCAGCCAGCTTGATGAGAATGACCCGCAGGTCCGCCGCCATCGCAAGCAGCAGCTTGCGCACGCTCTCAGCCTGGCGTTCAGCACGCGTCATGCCCTCGACGCGATGGAACTTCGAGACGCCCTCGACGAGCTCGGCGACCTGTGGCCCGAAGCGCGCCGCGATTTGCTCCTGCTGGATCTCCGTGTCTTCGATGACGTCGTGCAGGATCGCCGCCTCGAGCGTCTGCACGTCCAGCCGCATCTCGGCCAGGATGCGCGCCACCGCCAGCGGGTGATAGATGTAGGGCTCGCCGCTGGTGCGGCTCTGCCCCGAGTGCATGCGCGCGCCGAACTCATAGGCGCGGCGCACCTCGGCGATCTGGTCAGGCGGCAGGTACGCCGCCATGATCTTCGCCAGCGCGTCGATGCCATACTCACGCGCTACGCGCTGCGTATGGATCGCGGTTCCTATGCGCTGGATCACCGGCAATTCCATGCCGGCAGTATAGACGGCGACGCTACGCGCGCGCAGGCGCCGATGCGCGGCCCGAGGGCGCGCTGGAAACTAGCTGCGGCCGCTTATCCCGCGACCGCGAGCAGAGGGATCAATCGAAGCTGGGGTCCAGCCTCTCCAACTGCATCTTCGGCTGCTGCACCGCCGGGAGCTCCGCCTCCTCCAGCACGCTCGCGCCCACCTTCCCCTCAGCGATCTCCTTGAGGCTGAGCACCGTCGACTTGTGGTTCTCCCACGGCAGCTTGGACTCCGCGCCGCGCGCCAGCATGCGCGCCCGCTTGGACGCGACGAGCGTCAGCTCGAACTGGTTTGGGATACGGTCCAGACAATCTTCAACGGTCACGCGCGCCATGGCTCAAGACTCGACAGACAAGGAGCTCCATCTATTCTAGCGTAGTGGCACCATCGTCATCGAGCAGTGCGTCGATCAGGGCGCAGTGCCGCAGGCGCTGCGTGTTCCGGCGCAGGGTCTCAGCCACGATCAGCGCCTCAAAATCGCCGACCGCGCGCTCGAAGTCGCTATTCACGACTACGTAGTCGTATTCGTTGTAGTGAGCCATCTCGGCGCGGGCTGCGCGCATCCGTGCCGCCACCGACGACGCGTCGCTGCCGGCGCGCTCGCGCAGCCGCTGCTCGAGCACCGCGATCGTCGGCGGCAGGACGAACACGCTGCGAGCTTCCGGATAGCGCGCGCGGATCTGGCGACCGCCTTGCCAGTCGATATCCAGCAACAATACCGCGCCGCTGCGCAGCGTGGACTCGAGCGGCGCGCGCAGGGTCCCGTAATGACGCCCGAACACGCCAGCGTGCTCGACGAATTCGCCCGCCTCCACCATGGCGGCAAAGCGCGCCTCATCCACGAACCGGTAGTCGATGTCCTCGCGTTCGCCCTCGCGCGGCGGCCGAGTGGTACACGACACCGAGATCGCCGCCGCAATGCCACGTGCGCGCAGCCGCGGCACCAGCGCCCGGCACAGGCTTGTCTTGCCGCCACCACTCGGGGCCGACACGATCCACAGCGCCCCCGGTACGGCGGCGTTGTCGGCCGCCGCTGCCACGCAGGCCCGTTTCACGACCCCGCCCGCCATCCGCTCACGCACCGGGCGGCCGCGGCGATTCTATGTGTGTGGCAAGGCGCACCGCGATCACGAGGCAGAGGTCGCGGGTTCCGCTTCCGCGTCCGGTGGACGCACATCCGGCAACGCCGCGGCAAGGAGGCCGAGCAGCGGCAGGAACGCGCACACCTGGTAGACGAAGTCGATGCCGAAGTGGTCGGCAAGAATCCCGAGCACGGCGGCGCCCAATCCACCCAACCCGAAGCTGAAGCCGTAGAACAGCCCGGACACCATGCCGATGCGGTGCGTGAGCATGTCCTGCGCGTACACGATGATGGCCGGAAACGCCGACGCGAGCACGAGGCCGATGATGACGCTCAGGCCCACCGTGAGGTGCAGCCCCACATAGGGCAGCGCCAGCGTGAACGGCGCGCAGCCGAGGATGGAAAACCAGATAACCCGCTTGCGGCCGATGCGATCTCCGAGCGGGCCACCGATCAACGTACCGGCCGCGACCGCCAGAAGGAACACGCCCAGCAGGTATGCCGCTGAATGGGCGGTCATCCCGAAACGATGGATCAAGAAGAACTCGTAGTAACTGCTGATGCTGGCCAGGTAGAAGAACTTGGAAAACATCAGCACGAACAGGATACCGACCGTGCGCCGCACCAAGGGCGCAGGGTAGCGGCGTGCCGCGACGCCGCGCCTGCGCTTCGGCTTGCGCCAGTCGAGGTGGTGGCTGTACCACCGACTCACCTGCAGCAGAAGAACGATCGCCAGCAGCGCGGCCAGTCCGAACCACGCGACGTTGCCGCGGCCGTGGAGCCCGAAGCGCAGGACGACGGCCGCAGCCAGCAACGGCCCCAGCGCCTGGCCGAGATTCCCGCCGATCTGGAACAGCGACTGCGCCAACCCGTAGCGCCCACCCGAAGCGCTGCGCGCGATCTGCGAGGACTGCGGATGGAACACCGACGATCCGCAGCCGATCAGCGCGACCGCCAGCAGTAGCAACGGATAGGAGGGCGCTCGCGACAGCAGGACGAGGCCTGTGAGCGTGAAGCACATGCCGACCGGCGTGGCGTAAGGGATCGGATAGCGGTCCGTCACCATGCCCACGATCGGCTGCAGCAGCGACGCCGTCAGCTGGAAAGTGAGGGTGATGAGCCCGATCTGCACGAAGCTGAGGTCGAATTGCCCCTGCAGCAGCGGATAGATCGTCACGATCAGCGCCTGCATCATGTCGTTCAACAGATGCGAAACGCTGACGCCCGCCAGCACGTTGTAGTGCGTGCGATGGCGCGCTGCGTCGTCAGACGCGGCGACCGGGGCGTCCAGGACGTTTGGTGACAGGACCGTGTTTGCCATGACAGGCTCAAGCGGACGCGCTGCGACCGCAACAGCGCCACTTGGCGGGCGAGAAGCGGTCATGATACGCCGAACCGTGCGTGGCACGGATCTCGGCTCAAGCCTGCCTCCTGCAATCGTGCCCGCAGCTTCCAGCGACATCGACCTGCACTGTCACAGCCTCGCCTCGGACGGCACGCTGGCGCCGGGTGACGTCATTGCCGCCGCCGCCGCGGCCGGCGTGCGCACCCTGGCGCTCACCGACCACGATACGTTGGCCGGCCTGCCTTCCGCCGCCGCTGCCGCGAGCCGCCGGGGCATCCGGCTCATCAGCGGCGTGGAGCTGTCCTGTCGATGGGAGCAGCGCACGGTCCATGTCGTGGGGCTCGGTTTCGACGGCGGAAATGAGGCGCTGCAGCGCGGTCTGGCGGAGCTGCAGGCGACGCGACGCGCGCGGGCGACGCGGATCGCGCAGAAGCTCGAGGCCCTCGGAGTGGCAGATGCGCTTGAACGCGTACAGCGTGAGGCGACGGACGGCCAGATCACGCGCCAGCACTTTGCCCGGCTGCTGATCGAGGACGGCCTGTGCCGCGACACGCAGCGCGCCTTCAAGCGCTTTCTGGGGCGCACCGGCCGCGCCTACGTCGCCGCCGCGTGGGCGCCGCTGCCGGAGGTCGTGGCGTGGATCCACGGCGCCGGCGGATGCGCCGCGCTCGCACACCCCTTCGCGTATCGACTCTCCGCGAGCGCCCTCGGCCGCCTGATCGGCGCGTTCCGCGACGCGGATGGCGATGCGCTGGAGGTCTGCTGCGGCACGAGCCGACCCGCGAACGTGGCGCACGCCGCGGAGCTGGCGCGGCGCCACGGACTGCTCGGCTCGGTCGGATCCGACTTCCACGATCCGGCCCAGCCCTGGCGCCAGCTCGGCAGGCTTACGCCGCTGCCGCCGTCCATCACGCCGGTATGGACGCGCTTCGGGATCCCACGCGACCCGCGCTGACGGCCGCCCCGGCGGGGGCGCCGCGCCGCGTACAATCGCCGGCCCTCACGGCGGGAGCGGCATCCGATGTGGTTTCGCAATCTGCAGATCTACCGGCTCGAGGACGACTGGAAGATGGCGCCCGGCAGCCTCGAAGCGGTGCTCGCCAGCCACCGCCTGCAGCCGTGCGGGCCGCTCGCCTGGTCGAGCCGGGGATGGGTGGCGCCGGGCGACAGCGGCGCGCTGGTGGAAAGCGTGGATCGCCATCTCCTGCTTGCGCTGGGCGTCGAGCAGAAGCTGCTGCCCGCTTCGGTCATCGCCGACCGCGCGCGCACCTTCGCCCAGGAGTGGGAACGCAGCCACGGCGTCAAGCCGGGCCGCAAGCTGAAGCGGGAGTTCAAGGATCGCGCCGCCACCGAGCTGCTGCCCCGCGCGCTCACCAGGCGTCGTACGCTGCGCGCCTGGATCGATCCCACGCGCCGCCGGCTGGTGTGCGACTCCGCTTCACCGGCCGCCGCGGAGCTGGCGACAGAGGCCCTGCGCGACGACCTGGACGAACTCAACCTGTCGCTGCCGACCGCGCAGCGCGCGCCGGACGACACGCTCTCGGCGTGGCTGCGCAGCGGCAGCGCCGGACCGGGATTCATCCTCGGCGATGAATGCGAGCTCACTGGTTCCGACGAGACGCGGCCGATCCTGCGCTATCAGCGCCATCCGCTGCCGACGCCGGAGCTGCGGCAGCACCTGGACAGCGGCTTTCGCGCGTCGCGTCTCGGCCTCGTCTGGCGCGACCGCCTGAGTTTCGTCGTCGACGCCAAGCTGCAGCTGAAGAAGCTGCGTTTCCTCGACATCGACGAATCGGACAAGGCCACCGAGTCGCCCGAGGCCGAGCGTTTTGCAGCGGAACTGGCCCTGATGACCGGCACTTGCACAGCCATGATCGACGAGCTCTTCGCCGCCATGGACGTGGACACGAGCGCGACGCCTCCCGGAGAGATGCGCCCCCGATCTCAGGATGCGCTGGAAGCTCCCGGGGTCGGAACGCGGTAGTAGCGCGCCGGGTCGGCGCCGACCCGGCGGCTGGCGCGGGCGACGATGCCTTCGCGACTGCCGGCCATCGCGGCCCGCAGCATGGGTGCGCTGCAGCGCAGCAGGCGCTTGGCACGCCGGTCCCGCCGTTGCCTTGCGCGCCCGGCGCGACCCAGCATCCGGCTCGCCCAGTCCGGCAGCAGCGCCGCGCCGGCGCCGACGAACAGAGCGCGGACCCACGGCGCCGCCGGAACCGGAAGGCGAATGTTGTCCAGCACGCCAAGCACCTCAAGCGTGCGCGCGTCGCAGCCGAGTTCGGGTCGCAGGCGTGCGAAATAGGCGTCCATGCCCGCCGCCGACCGTGGGACGTCGCGGGCGCCGAGCGCTTCGGCGACGCGTCGCGTCTCGTCGTAATAGCGATCCTGCACGGCGATCGGCAGCCGTGCGTGGCGATAGCACATGTAGCCATGCAGGAAGCTCCACATCTCCGCGCAGTGCACCCAGGTCAGGAGCTCCGGGTCGCAGGCCGAATACTTCCGCCCGTCGAGTGCGACCCCACACACCGTGCGGTGGATCGCCAGTACGCGTTCAATCTGCCGCTGAGCGCCGGCCGTCGGCGCGTAGGTCGTGGCCGAGACGAAGGCGATCGTGCGCCGCAGCCGCCCGAGGGGATCGCGGCGAAAATCCGAGTGGTTGTAGACGCCGGCCAGCGCCAGCGGGTGCAGCGCCTGCAGCATGAGGGCGCAGATGCCGCCCGCCATCATGCCGGGAAAATCCGCATGGATGGTCCACACCACGCTGTCGGGGCCGAACAGGCCGGCGTCGCCCGCCGGGCGGGTGTAGTCGATGCCGGTGCCGCGCCCCGGCAGGGCGATCACGTCGAGCACCCGGCGCCTCAGCCACTCGGCGGGGTGGCCCAGCACGGTCATCGCGCTCATTTTCGCCACCCTCCCCGCCTCCTCGCCGGTTCCGACCGGCCCGCACCCGCCACGGAACATAGCGCGGTCCCCGGAGCGCCGCCGCGACCGGCGTCAGGCCGCCGCCGAAGCGCCCGGTCCGCCGCAATCGCGTTCACTTCCCACGCATCGTGCGATCACTTAGGCTGTAAAAAGCTGCCGGGCAGGGTAGGCCCTGGCCCTGAAAAACCACCAGAGGAAGAGCGGAATGAAGATCGTATGCATCGGGGGGGGACCCGCCGGTCTGTACTTGGCGCTGCTCATGAAGAAGCTCAACGCCAAGCACGACATCACCGTCGTAGAGCGCAACCGGCCCTACGACACCTTCGGTTGGGGCGTGGTGTTCTCCGATCTGACGATGGACAACATGCGGGCCTGGGACCGCGAGAGCGCGGACGAGATCCAGGCGGCCTTCAATCACTGGGATGACATCGAGCTGCTCTTCAAGGGACGCCACATCCGCTCCGGTGGCCACGGCTTCGTCGGCATCTACCGCAAGAACCTGCTCAACATCCTGCAGCGCCGCTGCGAGCAGCTCGACGTCAAGCTCGTGTTCGAGACCGAGGTGGATTCGGACGAAGACTACCCCGATGCCGACCTGATCATCGCCAGCGACGGCATCAATTCCAAGATCCGCACGGAATACGCGGAGATCTTCAAGCCGGACATCAGCGTGCGTCCGAACCGCTTCATCTGGCTCGGCACGCACCGCCTCTACGACGCCTTCACCTTCGACTTCCGCAAGACGCCGCATGGCTGGGTCCAGGCCCACATCTACAAGTTTGACGACACCAGCTCCACCTTCATCGTCGAAACCACCGAGGAGACGTGGAAGGCAGAAGGCATCGACAAGATGGACCAGCAGCAGTCCATCGCCTACTGCGAGAAGCTGTTTGCCGACAACCTCCAGGGCGCCAAGCTGGAAACCAACGCGCGGCACCTGCGCGGTTCGGCGTGGCTGAATTTCTCGCGCGTCGTCTGTGACCAGTGGTGGCTCAAGAACAAGCATGGCGCGCACGTGGTACTGATGGGCGATGCGGTGCACACCGCCCACTTCGCCATCGGTGCCGGAACCAAGCTGGCCATCGAGGACGGCATCGAGCTCACCAAGCAGTTCCAGCGCCTCGGCGATCGCAAGGAGAACATTCCCGAAGTGCTCGCCGCCTACCAGGAATCACGACGCATCGAGACGCTGCGACTGCAGAACGCGGCGCGCAACGCGATGGAATGGTTCGAGGTGTGCGGCAAGCGCTACTGCGACCAGTTCGAACCCGAGCAGCTGATGTACTCGCTGCTGACCCGCAGCCAGCGCATCAGCCACGAGAACCTGCGGCTGCGCGACAAGGCGTGGCTCGAGGGCTACGAACGCTGGTTCGCCGAGAAGAACGGCTTCCACGTCGGCAAGGACGAAACGCCCCCGCCTCCCATGTTCCTGCCGTACAAGGTGCGCGACGTCACGCTCAAGAACCGCATCATCTGCTCACCGATGGCGCAGTACTCGGCGGTCGATGGACTGGTCGGCGACTTCCATCTCGTGCATCTCGGCGCCCGCGCGCTCGGCGGTGCCGCAATGGTGGTGTCCGAGATGACCTGCGTAAGTCCGGAAGGCCGCATCACGCCCGGATGTCCGGGGCTCTACAAGCCGGAGCACACCGCGGCCTTCAAGCGCATTTCGGACTGGATCCATGCCAACACGGACGCACGCTTCGGCATGCAACTCGGTCATGCCGGTGCCAAGGCTTCGACGCGACTGGCGTGGGACGGCACCGACCTGCCACTCGAGGAAGGCAACTGGCCGATCATCTCGGCATCGCCGCAGCAATACCTGAAAGGCGTGAGCCAGATCTCGCGCGAGATGACGCGCGCCGACATGGACATGGTCAAGGAACAGTTCCTGGCGTCCACGCGCGCAGTCATCGAAGTGGGCGCGGACTGGCTCGAGCTGCACTGCGCGCACGGCTACCTGCTGTCCGAGTTCATCTCGCCGCTGACGAACCATCGCACCGACGAATACGGCGGCTCGCTGGCCAATCGCCTGCGCTACCCGCTGGAGATCTTCACTGCCATGCGCGCCATCTGGCCGCAGGAGAAGCCGATGTCAGTGCGTATCTCCGCGACGGACTGGGTTGACGGCGGCATCACGCCGGACGACGCGGTGGTGATCGCCAAGGCCTTCAAGGCCGCTGGCGCGGACATGATCGACTGCTCGGCGGGACAGGTCAGCAAGGACGAGAAGCCGACCTACGGCCGCATGTGGCAGACGCCGTTCGCGGACGAAGTCCGCCAGGAAGCGCACATCGCGACCATCGCCGTCGGCGCAATCTTCGAGGCCGACCACGTCAACAGCATCCTGGGTGCCGGCCGCGCCGATCTGTGCGCCATCGCGCGCCCGCACCTCGCCAACCCGGCGTGGACGCTCACGGAAGCGGCCAAGCTCGGTTACCGCAACATCAAGTGGCCCAAGCAGTACTACCAAGGCAAGCGGCAGATGGAAGCGAACTTCGAGCGCAGCCAGGCGGCACAGGCCGCCGCGCTGGAGACGGCGCGCATCCGTGCGCGTGCGGGGGTCAACCTGTGAGCTCTGGGGTCAAGCCCGGGCGCCACGCGCTGGTTACCGGCGGCAGCCGCGGGATCGGCGCGGCGATCGCGCGGCGCCTCGTGGCCGACGGACACCGCGTGACGATCCTGGACGTTCGCCTGGAAGGCGCCCAGCAGCTGGCGACGAAGGACCCCGAGCATCTGCACGCGGTGGCGGCGGACATCACCAGCGAGCAGCAGGTGCAGGCGGCGGTCGCCGACGCCAACCAGCGCTTCGGGCGGGTGGACATCCTCGTCAACAACGCCGGCATGGCTTCCAGCGCGCCGTTCCTGAAGATGGATCTCGCGCTGTGGCAACGCATGCTCGACGTCAACCTCACCGGCACCATGCTGTGCACGCACGCGGTGCTGCCGGCGATGGTCGAAGCCGGCTGGGGACGCATCGTCAATATCGCCAGCACCGCCGGCAAGGTCGGCTATGCCTACGTCACGGCGTATGTGGCGGCCAAGCACGGCGTGGTCGGGCTGACGCGGGCGCTGGCACTGGAAATGGCAAAGAAGGGCGTGACGGTCAACGCCGTCTGCCCCGGCTATGCCAACACCGACCTGGTCAAGGAAAGCATCAGACGTGTGGTGGCGAAAACCGGCCGGAGCGAGGAGTCGGCGCTCGAGGAGTTCATCAAGGTGAACCCGCAGCACCGGCTCGTGGAACCGGTGGAAGTGGCTGACACGGTGGCATGGCTGTGCGGCGAGAACACGGGGGCTGTCACCGGGCAGTCAGTGTCCGTCAGCGGCGGCGAGGTGATGCCCTAGCCGCAGCGGGCGGCAAAGGCATATCCAGCCGCAGCGCGGAGCGTCCGAACGACCTGACACCGGTTCTCCGGCAGCGGCACCGCTTGGTCGCGAGGTAAAACGATGAAGGAGCAACTCGATGAACGACGGACGCGTTGATCCCGGCTTGGTGGCCGGCAACCGCCGGCAGCTTGCAAGCTACGCGGCGCGACACTTCCGCTGGGACGTGCGCGAGCAGGTGGCGACGATCACGCTCAACCGGCCGGAGCGAAAGAACCCACTGACCTTCGAGAGCTACGCGGAGCTGCGCGATCTCTTCCATGAGCTCAAGTGGGCGGAGGACGTCAAGGCCGTGGTGGTGACGGGCGCCGGCGAGAACTTCTGCTCGGGCGGTGACGTACACGAGATCATCGGCCCGCTGGTGCGCATGAAGGCTCCAGAACTCCTGCTTTTCACGCGCATGACCGGCGAAGTCGTGAAGATGATGCGCGCCTGCCCGCAGCCGATCGTCGCGGCGGTGGACGGCGTATGCGCTGGCGCCGGCGCCATCCTTGCGATGGCGTCGGACATGCGCGTCGGCACCGCGCGCAGCAAGACGGCCTTTCTCTTCAACCGCGTCGGGCTGGCGGGCTGCGACATGGGCGCCTGCGCCATGCTCCCGCGTCTGATCGGGCAGGGGCGCGCCAGCGAGCTGCTGTATACCGGGCGCAGTCTGGGCGGCGAAGAAGGCGAGCGATGGGGCTTCTTCAACCGCCTGTGCGAACCCGAGTCCCTGCTCGCCGACGCGCAGGCCCTCGCCGCCCGCCTCACGCAGGGCCCGAGCTTCGCCAACGGCATCACCAAGACCATGCTCCACCAGGAGTGGTCGATGACCATCGACCAGGCGATCGAGTCTGAAGCCCAGGCGCAGGCGCTGTGCATGCTGACGGAAGATTTCGCGCGTGCCTACCGCGCCTTCGTCGCCAAGCAGAAGCCGAAATTCGAGGGCAACTGATGACGTCCGACAAGAGCTACCTGCAGTGGCCGTTCTTCGAAGAACGCCATCGGGAGCTGGCGACCGCGCTCGACGCGTGGGCGACCGAACACATCGCCGCGAACCACGGTCGCGACGTCGACGATACCTGCCGCGCGCTGGTGAAGGCTCTGGGCACGGACGGCTGGCTGCGCCACGCGATCGCCGGCACCTCCTATGGCGGGGCAACGGACACCATCGACACGCGCGCGATCTGCCTGATCCGCGAAACGCTGGCGCGGCATTCGGGGCTGGCGGACTTCGCCTTCGCGATGCAGGGGCTGGGCTCGGGCGCCATTTCTCTGCATGGGACAGCGCAGCAGAAGCAGCGCTATCTGCCGCGCGTGGCCAGCGGAGCCGCGATCGCCGCGTTCGCGCTGTCTGAACCCGACGCCGGCTCGGACGTCGCCGCGCTGTCCTGCACCGCGCGCCACGACGGGGATCACTACGTGCTCGACGGCGAGAAGATGTGGATCTCGAACGGTGGCATCGCGGACTTCTACGTGGTTTTCGCGCGCACCGGCGAGGCGCCGGGGTCGCGCGGCATCACCGCGTTCATCGTCGATGCCGGAACGCCGGGCTTCGAGATTGCCGAACGCATCGAAGTCATCGCCCCCCATCCGCTGGCGCGCCTGCGTTTCACGAACTGTCGCATCCCCGCCACCCAGCGGCTGGGAAACCCGGCAGAAGGCTTCAAGGTGGCCATGCGCACCCTTGACGTCTTTCGCACATCCGTCGCCGCCGCGGCGCTGGGCTTCGCACGTCGAGCGTTGGACGAGGGACTGGCACGCGCCATCAGCCGCAAGATGTTCAAAGGCGTGCTCGCGGATTTCCAGATCACGCAGGCGAAGCTCGCCGAAATGGCGACCGCCATCGACAGCGCCGCACTGCTGACCTACCGCGCCGCGTGGCAGCGAGACCAGGGCCAGCGCGTGACCCGCGAGGCCGCCATGGCCAAGCTCACCGCCACCGAGAACGCGCAGCGCGTCATCGATGCGGCGGTGCAGCTGCACGGGGGTCTGGGTGTGGTCAGCGAGCAGCCGGTCGAGCGGCTCTACCGCGACATCCGCGCGCTGCGCATCTACGAAGGCGCCAGTGAGGTCCAGCTGCTGATCATCGCGCGCGAGCTGCTGCGCGACGACGCGCGCTGACCGTCGGCGCGGCGGACCCCGCTACTTCCTCAGCGTCTCGGCCGGCGTTTCGCCGTAGCGGCGCCGATAGCGGGCGCAGAACCGCCCGAGGTGCGTGAAACCCCAGCGCAGCGCCACGTCCGTCACATGCGTTCCGGGCGGGGCCCGCATCAACTCGGAGCGCGCGTGGTCCATGCGCTGGCTGCGCACGTAGGCCATCGGCGACTGCCCGAAGTGCTCGCGAAAGCCGGCACACAGGCTGCGCACGCTCACGCCGCCGGCGCGCGCAATGCGTGCAAGCACAAGCGGCTCCTGCAGATGTGCCGCGATGTATTCCGCGGCACGCCGCAGGTTGCGGCTCGCACCGCTGGGCCCTTGCTCCAGCAGGGCCGAGTAGTTGTGCGGCTGGCTCAGCAGCAGGTACTGAATAAGGGCCTCCTGCTGCGCATCCGCCCAGCGCTCCAACGATCGGGCGGGCGGGCGCCGGCGCCATGCGAGCAGCGCGCCGAGCTGATGCTGCCAGCAGCATCCGGCAGCGCTGTCCATCGCAAAGCACGGCTGGAATTCGATCGGCGTCGTGATCGGCATGCCGAGCAGCCAGCCGCACAGGCGCTCGACGCGTTCGCGAGGGAACTTCACCAGCAGCTGCTCGCACCCCTCCTCCCACTGCAGCTGCAGCGACAGGGTCGGCGAGATGAGGGCCGCGGTGCACGCGTCCGTGCGCAGCCGCGTACCGCCCACCGTGATCGACGCAGCGCCCCATACCGGCACCTGGAACAACAAGAAGTCCTGCAGCGCGCCGGGGGTCACGGTGACGGCCGCGCCGTAGCGCAGCAGCATCAAGGAGGCATCGCCGACGGCGAGCGTGCACAACGAGGAGTCCACCCGACCCGAGCGCCAGTTGAGCTCGTGCTCCTTCAGGGCCGCCGTCGTGCGCCAGCGCACTTCGCCGAGATCGCTGGACGTGAACAGCGGGACCGCCGCGTAGAGCGGGTCGAGCGTCCTCCGGAACCACGGCTGCATGGCATCACCTCTCCCCCGAGACAGCCAGATCGCGGAGATGTTGCATGATCAGGCTCAAAACTGCCAGAACTGGATAGCGTTGCACGCAGCTCGCCACCATGATCAGGAGTCCACCGGTACTTGGGAGGGGAACATGGGGACAGGGTACTTGCAGATCGGTCGCGTGCTGGCCGTGGCGGGGATCGTCGGCATCGCGTCATCGGCAGCTTCCGCCGCGGATTCGATCAAGGTTGGATTCCTTTCGACGCTTTCCGGCCCCGGCGCGGCGCTCGGTGCCGACATCCGCGATGGCTTCCAGCTGGCGGTAAAGCACGCCGGCGGCAAGCTGGGCGACCTCGACACAACCGTGATCGTTGCGGACGATCATCAGGATCCCACGACCGGCCGCCAGGCGGTGGACCGGCTGCTCAAGCGCGACCACGTGGACGTGATGACGGGGATGGTCTTCTCCAACGTGCTGCTGCCGGTGATGCCCTCCATCCTCGGCAGTGACACCGTCTACATCTCCACCAATACCGGGCCAGCGAAGTACGCCGGGGCTGAATGCAACAAGAACTTCTTCGTCGTGTCGTGGGAAAACGAGGATATTCCGGCAGCCATGGGGCAGTACGTCTCCGAGCACCAGAAGGACGGGAGCGTGTTCCTGATCGCGCCGGATTATCCGGGCGGCCGGGAATCCATCGGCGGCTTCAAGCGCCTGTACAAGGGCAAGATCGCCGCGGAGGTCTACACCAAGCTCGGACAGCTCGACTATTCAGCGGAACTTGCGCAGGCACGCGCCTCGGGAGCGAACTCGGTGTTCTTCTTCCTGCCGGGCGGCATGGGCGTGAGCTTCATCAAGCAGTTCGACAGCTCCGGGCTGAACCAGACCATGAAGCTCTACATGCCGGGATTCTCCGGCGATCAGGACACCATCGTCGCCGTCGGCCAGCCGATGAAGGGCAGCTTCAACTCCGCGCAATGGGGGCCCGACTTCCGCAACCCGCAGAACGAACGCTTCGTCGCGGATTTCCAGAAGGAATACGGCCGCATCCCCACGCTCTACGCGTCGCAGGGCTACGACGCGGCGATGCTGATCGACGGAGCGGCGCGTGACGTCAAGGGCAACATCAAGGACAAGGCCGCATTCCGCACGGCGCTGGCAGCGGCCAACTTCAAGTCCGTGCGCGGCAATTTCAAGTTCAACGTCAACCACTACCCCATCCAGGACTACTACCTGCGCGAGATCGTGACGGACACGGGGGACGCAGCCATCAACAAGACCGGTCTTGTGAACAAGACGGCGATGACGATCCTCAAGGACTACCACGATCCCTTCGCCCACGAGTGCCGGATGGAAATGTAAGCAACGGAGGATCGACACACATGCCATACAGCAAGGAACAGATCGGCGCGCTGGTGCGCCCGGACAGCGTCAACAAGTCCATCTACACGGATCCCGAGCTCTTCAAGCTCGAGATGCAGCGCATCTACGGGCGCATCTGGGTCTACGTCGGGCACGACAGCCAGGTGCCGAACGTCGGCGACTACCACGCGACGATGATCGGAGATCAGGACGTCGTGATGGTGCGCGCCGACGACGGCAAGGTCCACGTCCTCTACAACCGCTGCCCCCACAAGGGCGCCATGGTGGTTCCCGAGGGAAACGGCTGCGCCGGCAAGTTCTTCCGCTGCCCCTACCACGGCTGGACCTTCCGGCTCAACGGCCACCACCTTGCGGCACCCATGAAGCTGGGCCTCGAAGGCACGCGCTTCGATCCAGCCTCGCCGGAATTCTCCATGCGTGAGCTCGCGCGCGTGGACAGCTACCGCGGCTTCGTCTTCGCCAGCCAGGCGGCGGACGGGATCCCCTTGCCGGAATTTCTCGGCGGAGCGCGCTCCTCGCTCGACAACTTCTGCGACCGTGCCCCGGAAGGCGAGGTCGTCGCCTCGAAGAACGTGTTCCGCGTCATCCAGCGCGCGAACTGGAAGGTGTTCTACGAGAACCTCAACGACACCATGCACGCGCGTGTCACGCACGAATCCGCCATCCAGGCGGCGCGCGACGAGGTGAAAGCCGAGGGCCTGGAGCAGATGCCCCTGCGCCTTCACATCATGGAAAACAACGGGCAGCCTTACGAATTCTGGGAGAAACTCAAGCTCGTGGCCTTCGACCACGGGCACAGCTACATGGAAGGCATCTTCGATCCGGGCTCGATCAAAAAGGATCCGATCAGCCACGCCCACTACCAGACGCTGATCGACGCCTACGGTGAGAAACGGGCGTTGGAGATCCTCAGCGAGAACCGGCACAACACCATCATCTACGGCAGCGGCTCGCCGCACACCGTGTTCCAGCAGTTCCGCATCATCCGGCCGCTGAGCGTCGACCGCACGTTGATCGAGATCCAGGTCTTCCGGCTCAAAGGTGCACCGGAAGAGGTGTATAGGCGGGCGCTGATGTACTGCAACGTGATCAACTCGCCGGCGTCGGCGGTGATGCCTGACGACCTCGAGGTGTACTTCCGCTGCCAGATGGGCAACCGCACGCGCGGCGGCGAATGGGTAAGCCAGCATCGTTACGCGGGGACAGACAAGCCTATCGACGGAGGCCTGGTCGCCATCAACGGCACCAGCGAGCTGCCGATGCGCAACCAGTTCAACGCATGGAAGCAGTACATGCTGGCCGCCGCCTGAGCCACCGCGATCCGAGGAGAAATCACCATGATGCTGATGGAAGAAAAGTTCGACTATTCGACCGAGGCGACCAAGCGCGTCGCGGTGCCGGCCGATACCTATCAACAGCTCAGCCAATTCCTCTACCACGAGGCGCGGCTTCTGGACACGCGCCAGTGGGACGCGTGGCTCAAGCTGTGGACGCCGGACGGCATGTACTGGATCCCGCGCAGCCGCGATCAGCAGAGCCCCTATGACGCGCTGTCGCTGTGCTGGGACGACGACGTGCTGCGTCGCGTGCGCATGCGCATCCTCGACAGCCCGCGGCGCTGGTCGCAGCAGCCGCGTTCTTACGCGTCGCGCCTGATCGGCAACGTCACCGTGGACGGAACGGATTCCGATGGCTGCCTGCTCGTCCGCTCGGTCATCCACATGACGGAGTGGCGGCGCGAAACGATGTTCCATCGGGCCGGATCCTGCGTCCACAAACTGGTCGCCGACGGCGACAGCTGGAAGATCAAGCTCAAGCGCGTTGATCTCATCGACTGTGACGGCGCCTACGAGGCCATCGAGCTGTACATGTGAAAGACGCGAGAGATCCGGCGCCGATCGCGCTCCTCGCGCTGCACTACCAGAACGACGTCCTTGACGAGCGCGGCAAGATCCGCGTCGGCATCGGCGAGGACAGCCCCGAGCGCGCGCGGCTGCTGGCCGCAGCGCACCGCCTGCTCGTGACGGCGCGCGAGTGCGCGGTTCCGATCGTGCATGTGCGCGTCGCGTTTCGAGCGGACGGCGCGGATATCCTGAAGAACGCACCGATCTTCCGGAACGTCGCGCGCATCGGCGCATGCGCGGAAGGCAGCTGGGGCGCGGAATTCCATCCAACGCTCGCCCCTGACACCAGCAGCCTGAGTGAGTTCATCGTCAAGCACTCGCGGATCAACGCGTTCTTCGGCTCGCCGCTGGAGGAGACGCTGCGCGTCATCGGCGCGACGCGGCTGGTGGTCGCCGGCGTCGCGACACATTCGGTCGTGGAGAGCACGGTGCGGCATGCCGTGGACATGGGCTTCGAGGTAGGAGTCGCCGCGGACGCCTGTTCGGCCGCAGATCCCGCGGTCCACCGAGCGTCGCTGCACAGCATGAGCCTTATCGCCGACATCCTTGATGGTGCAGCCGCCGACCAGCGCTTACGGGGCGCATGATCTCTTGCAGGACGCCCCATGTCACACGCCGGCAGCTCGACGAATCAGCGTCTCCAGCCACGCGCGCGCGGCGAAGTCGCACCATCCGGCGCGTGTCGGAGCACGTGAGCCGTTGATGCGGCGACACGCAAGGGGTCCACAGCTTCATGGCCGGACAGCGAGGTAAACGCGAAATGAGCAGCACGGCGAAACCCGCCGATCTCGACGGCAGGACGGCCATCGTCACGGGAAGCGCTCAGGGCGTGGGAGCGGATACGGCACGCGTCCTGGCACGCTGCGGCGCGGCGGTGGTCATCGCAGACATCAATGCGTCGCTGGGCGAAGCCGTGGCGGAAGAGTTGCGCAGCCACGGCGGCAAGGCGCTGTACTGCGCCACCGACATCCAGAAGGACGACGACGTCGAGCGGTGCATCACACAAACCCTGGCGCAGTTCGGACATCTGGACATCCTCGTCAACAACGCCTGCAGCTACGTCGACAACGGCCTCGCATCGACACGCGCACAGTGGCACGACACGCTCGGCGTCAACCTGATCTCCGCCGCGATCTTCACGCAGCAGGCGGTTCCGCACATGCCGCGCGGCGGCGTCGTCGTGAACATGGGCAGCACCGGAGGAAAGTTCGGCGCAATGGGACGCGCCCTCTACCCGGCTTCGAAGGCCGCGATGCTGCAGTTCACGAAGAACTTGGCGGTAACGCTGGCGCCGCAAGGCATCCGGGCCGTAGCGGTGTCACCCGCCTGGACGTGGTCCCCTGCTACCGAGCGCATGAGTCACGGTTCCCGGCGCGACGCGGACCGCGTAGGGGCGCTCGTCCACCCGCTGGGGCGCATCGGCAACGGCGCAGAGATCGGCAACGTCATCGCCTTCGTCGCCAGTGACGCGGCGTCCTGGGTCACCGGCGTGGACTTTCCCGTTGACGGCGGGTTCTCCATCCTCGGACCCGATCAAGGCATTTCACCGCGCATCTGGTTCGAACGAGTGCTCAAGAGCAACGGCGGGGGTAGCGAGCCCGCGGGATAGGTATTCGTTCACACGTGCATCCGCGTACAGCTTGCGACAGAGTCCAGCCCTCGCGCCCATCACGGGTACAAGGCGCAGGCGGGCTCGCCAACGCAGCATCGCGGTAGGATGGAGAACAATGAGATGGAACCGTCGCGTGACGGGCAGGCGCGGGTCAACGAGCCGTGCACCGGCACGCAAACGTATTTTTCACAGCCGACCAATCTTTCAATGGAGGACACGATGGCAAACGAATCGATGAATTTCGCGCAGCTTCTGGCGAAGGGCAACTTCCGGATGATCGACCTGACGCATACGCTGTCACCGAAGTTCCCGCAGCTGGTGCTTCCTCCACAGTTTGGTCAGGCGAGCGCGTTCAAGATCGAGGAAATCTCGCACTACGACGAGCGTGGCATCACGTGGTATTGGAACAACTTCACGTGCTGCGAACACACAGGCACGCATTTCGACGCGCCGATTCATTGGTCATCGGGCAAGGATCTTCCGCACAACTCCGTGGATACGATCGATCCGCACAAGTTCATCGCCTGCGCGGTGGTCGTGGACGCGACGGAACCTGTCAGCCGCAACGACGACTGGCTGTTGACGCCGGACTATCTCAAGCAGTGGGAAGCCAAGCACGGCCGCATCCCGAACGACAACTGGGTCCTGTTCCGCACGGGCTGGAGCAAGCGGCTCGAAACCAATCCGGACTCCTATGCCAACGTGAAGGCGGATGGTGCGCACACGCCGGGCCCGACGCAGGAAGCGGTCGAGTGGCTCATCAAGGAACGCAACGTCCACGGCTTCGGCGTGGAAACGATCAACACGGACGCCGGGCAAGCCTTCGGCTGGCCGCTTCCGTACCCCTGCCACACGTTGATGCACGGCAACGGCCGCTTCGGTCTGCAGTGCCTCAACAACCTCGACAAGCTGCCACCCACCGGATCCGTCATCATCGCTGCGCCGCTCAAGATCGAGCACGGCTCGGGCAGCCCGCTTCGCGTTCTGGCGCTGGTTCCCTGAACGGAGGCTCAGAAGCCCGGAGGCCCGTTATCGCCACGAGCAGCGACAAGCGAAGATTCGCGCCGACCGGGCTGGCGACAGCTCGGTCACCCGCGCACATCGCGTCGCGCGGGAAGCTCGGTCACGCCGAAAGTGCCGAGTGTCTCTGTATGCCGTAACGGTCGTCAGACGTCCGGTTGTTCGCGGTTCACGAGTCGCCCGGCGCTCACCGGAATACGCAGTGCGCTGACGTGTGCGGCCGCACCGCACCGCCGATACGGCACCGAGCTACCGGCCCTGGACGGGACGGGTCATGCGGTGACCTCGTTCAAGCGAGGCTACCGCCATTCGTAGCAGGGCTGGGGCGGGCTGAGACCTCGGGCGGTGCAGAGCCCGCGCACCGGCGGAACTTGCTGCCGAGCCGCACGTATGTTGCGCGGGCACAAGTACCCGTGTGCGGATCTTGTTAGCGTCGATACGACGACAGCGCCGTTCTAGATGTCCAGCACGATCCGGTCGCCCTTCGCGCGCGATACGCAGATCTGCATCATCTTTCCGCTATCCCGCTCCGCCTGCGACAGCACGTAATCGCGATGATCGATCTCACCTTCCAATACGCCGGTGGTGCACACGCCGCACTCGCCGCGCGTGCAGTCGTACATCGGATCACAACCATGCTCGATGAGCGCATCGAGCAAGGTCTGGTCGGCGCGGCATATGAAGGTCTTGCCCGATCGCGCCAAGACCACCTCGAAGGCGCGGTCGCCCGACGCCGTGGCGCCCGTGACGAACAGCTCGAAATGCACGCGTCCGGGGTCCCATCCATGCGCGCTGGTTGCCTTGAGCGCCGCGTCAAGCATCGGCTTCGGCCCGCACACGTAGAGATGATCCGCGTCACCGCAGCTTTCCAGAAAAGCGTCGATATCCAGCACTTTTCCCTCGTGCTCGTCATCGGCATGAACCTGCAGCTCATCACCCAACAAGGCCTGCAACTCGGGGATGAACGCCATGAGCCCACGCGATCGGCCCGCGTAACACATGCGTACCGGGCGACCGTGGCCGTGGCAGTACGCGGCCATGCTCGTGAGAGGCGTGATGCCAATCCCCCCTGCCAGCAAGACCGTAGTGCCGTTCGTACCTGTCAGAGGAAAATCGTTCTTCGGCGCGATCACGGAGAGCGTGTCTCCTTCCCGCAGCTTCTCATGCATGAACGCTGAACCACCGCGGCCAGGATTCTCGCGGCGCACGGCGATCGTGTATTCGGTACGCGGCGATTGCTTGTGCACCATGCCGTTGCTCGCGTCCGCCCGCTCGAGGTTGATGAGCGAGTAATGGCGCCAGTCCTGCGCCCCATCCGGCAGAGTCACCTGAACCTGGATATGCGATCCCGCAGACCACGTCGGCAGAGCACGCTCGTCAGGCGCCGCGAGTCGGAATTTCCTGATGAGTGGGTTGAGCTGTCTGGCCTCGATCACCTTCAGCGTCAGAACCGTCGATCCGTCCGACGCGACGCTCATGCGCTGGGAGCCGGATACAGGCTGTGACGGTGGTGCTCAGGATCGGTGAACAACCCGTCCACCGAAAATCCGTTGCGCTGCAGGCATTCAAAGAGCTTCTTGCCGCGTTCATCACCGAGCGCCGCGTTGCGCATTTCAGCCAACTGAGCCGGCGCCAAGTGGTTCATGTTCTGGTCGATGACTTTCATGATGGTGTTGAAGTTCATCAGGCCTCGCGCATGGGTATTGCTGTAGCCCTTGATCAGCCTCTGGCACTTGGCCGCTTCCAACGCCAGAGCCGGATCGACGCCTGCCAGCTTGCGGAGCCGTTCCAACCAAGCATCGATCTGCCGCGTCTCGATCTTGTAGCGAAGCGATATCCGACGGAAGCGATAGCCGAAGCGCGCCATCATGTACAGCATGAGGAAGCCGGTCAGCGAGGTGGTCTTTATGACGCGGCCCTTGAGCGTGAACAGCCGGACGAAGCGATGCGCGAAATTCGGCTTGAGGATCCAGCGGCCAAGCCACGCGGGCATCGAATCACAGATTTCCTCGATGCGGGGATGCATGTACTCGCCGATGGTCAACACTTGATCGGGGTGCGCGTGGACCTCGTCACGTACGCGCTGAAAACGGCTGCTTCGCGTTTTCAGGTCCGCTACACGGAACGTATCGTCATATGCCATCCACAGCGCCAGATAGCGCGCTGTTTCATGTAGCAGCTGCACGTCTTTTCCGCCCGGCGCCGCGGCCAAGGCATCCATGCGATCCATGTATAACTTGCCGTAGGCCGGATCCTGGTAGTCGATCACCTTCCGGACTCCCTCCGTAAGGATCCACTGCAGGTTCTCCGGATATCCGCGGACGCGTTGCAGCAGCGCCTGCACCGCCGCACTGTCCGTCTTCAGATCCCGCGGCGCGCTTTCATCGACGTGGCGTTTGCCGGCTGGACCTGACGCGGACTCCTTCGCGTCCTGCGCCTTGGAAAAAGACAGGTCGAAAGCCTTCAGGCTCGACTTCACGCCCTTCCCACCCTTGACGATCGTGTCCTCGAACTGCTTGCGTGTGAACGGCAGTACGCCGGCCCCACACAGCGCGCCGAACATGCACGCGCTGACCACCGCTCCGGCGTCGCCAGCAAGCTTCGCCATGTCGAACCGGATGTAGCGTTTTGCCGCTTTCTCCACCTGCTTCAACAGCGCATCGCTGTCGATGCGCCCGTCGCTCATTTCCATCTTCTCGCGCTTCGTGTACACGCGGTGCGTAGAAGAGATGACCGTCGTACGGTCCGCGCTCACAAAGCCGCGCTTGAGCGCACGACCCGCCTCCATGAGCTCCGAAGCGATGACGATATCCACATCACCCGGCAGGGGAGATTCAACGAACACCGGCTGTTTCGCCTTCGAGTCGTTCGCTCCCGGGAACAGCTCGAGGTAGTAGATGGTCGCACCCGTGCGCTGCGCGACGCCCGGCACCGAAGTCGTCTGCGCGAACCAGCCGTTTCCTTCGGCCAGATCCACGATCCAGTCAGCCAGCACACCACCGCCCTCTCCACCCATGGCGAGAACGGCAATCTTGATGGGGTCAACGACCATGACGAACCTCTTCCAGAAGGTGGTTCTCAGCAGAATCAGAACGCGAACCGCGCGCGGCGTCGCGCCGCCATCGCCTGCAGCGGCGCGATGATCCACATCCGCATGCGTGCGCTCAGCTTGTCCCACGGCGTCGGGTTGTTCACGATCGAAGCCTTGTAGAAGGACGGACACAGCACCGCTGCATGTGCCATCTCACCACAGTGTCCACAGCCCACGCAGCTATCGAGAACCGTGGTAACCGGGTCCTCCCGCAGCGGGTCGGGGTTCTCCTTGATCGTGAGCGACGGGCAGCCCGACAGGCGGATGCACGAGTGATCGCCCGTGCAGGTATCGGAGTCGACGCCGAAACGCTCGCGGACGACCCGCTTGCCGTCGGCAATGGCCTTGAGTTTCAACGGCTTGACGCGGCGCTGCTTGTTCAGCATGCATTCGCTCTGCGCAATGATGACCTTCGGCCCGTCCGTATGCGTTGTCAACGCCTCCCGCAGGGTCTTCGTCATCTTCTCGAGATCGTAGGTCCGCGTGATCGTGCGCACCCACTTCACGCCTACGCCTTTGACCGCGTCTTCGATTGCGTGACCTGCGTCGCGGATGGCGCGCCTGTTCGTGCGCGTTGACGGGATGTCCTGTCCTCCCGTCGCCGCCGCGTAGTTGTTGTCGACGATGATGGTCACGTTATCGCTGCGATTGAACACCGCGTTCGCGATACCGGTCGTCAGACCGTTATGCCAGAAACCACCGTCGCCCATGATCGCGATCGCACGCTTGTCCGCCGCCGGGCTGCCCGGCGCCACATTGAACGCTTCCGAGCTCGCCCCCGACAGGCCGTAGCCCATCGTCGTGTTGCCCAAGTTGAAGGGCGGCATGATCGAGAACAGGTTGCAACCGATGTCCGACGCGATGTGATGAACGCCGAGCTGCTCCTCCACGAGCATGATCGACGTGAAAATCGGCCGTTCCGGGCACCCCGTGCACAGACCAGGCGGACGACCCTGAACCGTGTCGTCGAGCGTCGGTTCCTTCTCCACCTCGGCGAGCTGCACTGAAGGTACCGGCTGTTTTGCCACAGCAGCTGCTCTCGTAGCCGCCTTGGCCGCCGCGGCCGCTGCCTGGACCTTGTGCACCTTGGCGCGCTGTTCGGCAACCTCCGCCGAAACCTCGTCCGCATGAGCCTTCGGAATCTGCTTGCGACGTTGCAGCTCGAACAAGGAGACCGGATGCACGTCCGCCACCGGGTCGGGAAACTTGCCTGGCTCGACGAAGCCGTATTCAACGAGAAAATCGCGGACGCCTACAAACACCGTCGCGACGTTGTAATCACCCGCCAGCGGCAGCACATCCTTGCCATGCAGACGGATGTCGATTTCGCGTTGCCGCAGGATGTCCGCAACGTTCTGCTCGATGAAGTTCGGCTGGCCTTCCTCGACGATCAGGATCGCCCGCTTACCCTTGCAGAAGCGTTCGAATTCAGCGTCCACCAACGGATAGACGCAATTCATCACGAAGATCGGGATCTTCGAGTTGCCGTACATGTCCGACAGCCCGACGCGGTGCAGCGCGCGGTTCACGGCGTTGTAGCTGCCGCCCTGCGTCACGATGCCCACGTTCGCCGCATCCTCGGAAATGAACTCGTTGAGCTCGTGTTCCTGGATGAACCGTACGGCCCGCGGCCAGCGCCCCTCGATCTTCTCCACTTCGTGCTGGAAACTCGCCGGCGGCAGCACGATACGCGTGAGGTCGCGGACCGGGTGTTCCAGCGCTTCCTTCGGAGTGAAGGTCGAAGCTCGGTTGTCATCGCACACGAAGGTGCCACGCAGGTGGCACGAACGGATGCGCATCATCATCATCACCGGCGTATTGGTCGCCTCGGACAGCTCAAACCCGTCCTTTACCGCCTTCACGATGCTCGTCAGGTTCGGCCGCGGATCCAGCAGCCACATCTGCGACTTCATGGCGAATGCGTGGCTGCGCTCCTGCATGATGGAGGAGCCTTCACCGTAGTCTTCGCCCAGAATGATGAGCGCGCCTCCCGTCACGCCGCCCGAGGACAGATTCGACAGGGCGTCCGCCGCCACGTTCGTGCCGACGGTGGTCTTGAACGTTACCGCCCCGCGCAGCGGATAGTTCACCGAAGCCGACAGCATCGCCGCGGCAGCCGCCTCGTTCGCGCTGTTCTCGAAGCGGACGTTGTACTCCGCCAAGATGTCCGATGCGTCGCTGAACACATCCATCAGATGCGAGATCGGCGCACCCTGATAACCGCCGACATAGGACACGCCAGACTCAAGAAGTGCCTTGGTGATGGCCATGATTCCCTCACCATGGAACACATCCCCTTTGCCCAAGCGCAGCTTCTTGACTTCACCCTTGAAAGACCGTTCGGCCATCTCTCAGCTCCAGAAGACTATCGTCAATTCGACAGACACCTCTCCTATTAGTAACGCGATTGTACCCACGCTGTCCATGACATCACTGACACCCGTGAGGCGTGGCTCTGCGTAGATCGTCCAACAGCCACGGCGCGTCGCTGTTGCGTCGCACGCCGCGACAGCATGACAACGAAACAGGCCCCCGCGACGGCTCTCGGACGCGCGGAATGCACGGCATAGCGCCACTTGACGGCTGGACCGCCACCAAACTACTGATCGCGAGGGTTTTCCCCATCCGACTGCCGCTCGAGCCACCTCGTTCTATGCTTTTTTCCGCAAGAACGAAGGCTGGCAGCGATGGCCTCCCGCGGCCGCTTTAAACATGCCCGCTGGGACGCATTCACCACGACATGGCACCACGGCGCGCCACAAACGCGTGCCGGACGACCACTCCCAAATTCAAGCCGCACACAGGACCGTGGCTGTGCGCGCTTCCGTCGAGCGACGGACAAGTTACGCACGCGAGGCGGCAAACGCCGTACCGAGACGGCGCCTCGCAGCTACACCGACCCGCGCGCCGTGCCGCAGCGCACCAAGTTTCTCCGGTATCCAGTCTCATCAGCCTGCGGCCCCCAACGCGCTAGACCTGACCCGCTCTCGCCTGCCACGCGAACATCGCGCGGACGCCGCCCGGGTGCGAATTCCGATGCGTTCTCAGGCCTGCCGCAAGCAGGCGTCATCAAGCATGGGCAGATGGAGCGTGTTGGCGCTTGAGCAATCGCTTCGTCACGGACTGGTAGTCCTTCGCGTTCGTCGGCATCAGCCATTGCTTGAACCGTGTCAGGGCCGATACGTTCGCTCCGATCTCATCGAGCATCTCGTCGATGTTGTGCATCGAGAAGGGAATGATGTTGGTTCCACGCGCATGGTGTCCTTCCGTCCGTTCCTTCATCCAGCGGAGGCGTTCCTCGATACGCGTGCGGCGTTCTGCCAACGGTGGCAGCTTCACGCCGCCCATCAGATAGGTTGCGATCCACAGCGACGCCACTTCCGCACTCAACGGGCTGTAGAAGGATGAGTTGTAGCCACAGAACATCACGTTGGGCACCTCGAGCGGGAGAATCTGCCGCCAGAGCATGAAGTTCCCTTCACCGTCGGTGATCTTTGCTTCGATCTCCTTGGAGAAGAAAGGCGTCTCCTGTTGCCAACCGGTGCCGCAGATCACTGCATCCGCCGGAATCGTGCGCCCGTTGCTGAGGACCGCGACCGGTTTGCCTTTGTCGACTCCCAGACGCGTGATTTCGCAGTCACGGATGATCTCGGTCGTTCCCTGCTCCACGTGCTCATAGAGCTGGTCCGATGCCAGCGACACGGTGCTGCGTGCGATACGGTCAAAGCTGCCGCGAGGCACCAGCCCGCGCTCCTTGAGCTTGTACTGCTTCGTGACCACCGACTGCAGCGAGTTGATCATGCTGTTGCGCATGGCGCGGCCTGGGCCATCGTGCAGAAACTTCTCGAATCCCCTGCGCCGTTGGTACGGGAACAATCCCTCGCCCATGCGAGTAAGCATCAAATACTTGTAATTGAGGACGTTCATGATCTTGCGCGGCATCTTCCAGATCAGCTCACGCGCCACCACGGTGGTCGACGCCGCGGCTTCGCCGATCTTTGCTGCAGCGTCGCACGCGGACTTTCCGTAGCCGACAACGATCACGTTCTTGCCGCGTACCTGTTCCAGGTCGTGGAATTCCGAGGGTGGACCGATATGGCCGCCGGCAGCCTCGAACTCATCGCGCCCCTTGTAGGGCGGGATGAAGGGCTTGGAGAAGATGCCATTCGCAACGACCAGGCGCTCCGCATCGTGCTCAATGGTCCCGTTGCTCTGGGTATCCCGTACCGTCAGGCGCCAGCCCTTGTCACCGTTGGGCTCCGCCTTCATGACCTCCTTGTTCAGCTGGATCCTGTCGCCGAGGTTGAAATGCTGGACGTAATCCGCGAGGTACTTCTGGACCTGCTCGCTGGAAGGCCACTCGGGATAGCTGGCGGGCATCGGGAAGTCGCTGAAGCAGTACGTTCCCTTGTTGTTCTGCGTACGCAGGCCCGGATAACGTCGGGTCGCGCTCCACACGCCACCCACGTCCGGCGCCTTCTCAAAGACCGTGACGTCGTGTCCGAACTGCGTCAGCACCTTGACGGCGCTAAGGCCCGCAAAGCCTGCGCCTATGACCGCGATCTTCATGTGTCTCCCCCTTCACTGAGTCAACAACGGAATTGCAGGAGCTCCTTGCTCGGGCCCCAGCGCACCGTATCCTCCGTCGACCGGCAGGTTGGCGCCGGTGATGAACGAAGCCTGCGGCGAGCACAGAAACGCCACCGCGTTGCCCACCTCGTCAGGGTCGCCCACCCGGCCGAGGATGTGGAACGGTGCCGCCACGCGATCGGTCTTGGCGCGGTCGTGCTGCGTCAGTTCATCCATGATGCGTGACCAGGTCCATCCCGGAGCGACCGAGTTGACGCGGATGTGGTCGGCGGCAAGATCAAGTGCCATGTTGCGCGTCAGCTGCGTGACCGCCGCCTTGCCGACCGGGTACAGCCAGCGGCCGGTCTGGGCAACCTTCGCGCTGATGCTGCTGAAGTTCACGATCGCCCCGCCGCCACGCGCCACCATGTGCGGCCGACACGCCTTGCTCATGACCACGGCGCCGATCAGGTTGACGTCAAGGCTCGCGTGCCAGTCGGCGCGCGTCGAGTTGATGCCGTCGTCGAGATAGCTGCACGCAAGATTGACGAGAATGTCGACGCCGCCGAATTTCGCGACCGTGCGGTCGACACAGTTCTGGATCTCGGCGTCCTTCGTGATATCCGTCGACAGGAATACGGCGTTAGCGCCCAGCTCATCGACCACGCGCTTGCCTCCGGTCGCGTCGATGTCGGCAATGACCACGCTGGCGCCACTGGCGTGAAGCACGCGCGCCACTCCCGCGCCGATGAGGGTGGCACCACCCGTGATGATCGCCACCTTGGCTTTCAACCCATCCATGTACGCTCCCCCTCTGTTCTTGTCCCGACCCCATCGGGGCCGACGCAGCGAGTCTAACCCAGCGCAATACGGTGCGCGCCTCCGTTTGTCGCACGCCCAATCGAAGCCTTCGGCGCTGTTGCCGCCACCTCGTTCAAAGCCTCGCGGCCCCGCCCGGAAACGCGAACTTTGCAGGGGCACGAAGACTGAAGCGTCGGTCCTGCCTGCCGCCGTCAAGCCCACCCTCAATCCGGTTCGGCAAACACACCAAGGGCGTGCATTCCACGACACTCGATGGAGATCGACCATGAAGCGCGGCGAAAACCCGGTAAGCCCCAGGCGGCAACGGCACGTCGTCGTCGAACAACGCGACACGACGGCCGCCGCGCACTTCGCCCGACGGATGCCGGCGAAGGTCAACTCGAGCCACCACGGATTCCGTCGTTCGTCGGGGGGTTCTGTCGTTCCTCTTGGCGTAGACTCCCTGCAGGCTCATGGCAACCTAAGTGATCATGCGCGGTCAAACACCACACCGTCGTACGGCCACCTTGATTGGCTTCGTCAGCGTGGCGCTGCTTACTGCCTGTATGGCGCCGGTCAGCCACGCCGCAACGCTGTACCGCTGGGTTGACAGCAACGGCCAAGTGCACTTCAGCGATCAGCAACGCATCGGCGCGAGCGCCTACGACGCTCGTCATGCCAACGAAGCCAACAGCGTCCGGCCGACATCCGCGCCTACGACGCCCGCGAGCGCATCACCAGCGGCACACTCGGCGGTTGACTGCGACGCGTTGCGTTCACAGCTGTCTTCGTACGAAAAGGCGTCGTCCGTCACCGAAGTGGACGCGCTCGGGCAGTCGCATGTCTACACGGCTGAGCAACGCGAACAGCTCGTATCGCATACGCGTGACAAGCTGATGAGCGCCTGCGGCACCGACGCGCCGGACTCGGGAACTCCCGCCGCGGCGAGCTCGGCGCGGTAGCGTCCACGGCAGAAGAGTTGCGAAGCCGAAAGGCGCACCGAGCCAGCCGCCTGCGGCCGATGCCGCGCCTCGGCAGTCTTCCCGCGGCTCAGTCGGCGCGCGGCACGAACGCTTGGTTGATATCTGGCGTATACACCTTCGGTTTCTGCTGCGAATACCAAGTCGCGACTGCGGTGATTTGATCCGCCGTCAGCGGTTTCGCCATCGGCGTCATGATCGGGTTGACCCGCTCATTGTGCTGATATTCGCGCAGCGCCTGCTCGATGTAGTCCTTGTATTGACCCGCCAGATTCGGATAGATGGGACTCTTTCCGATGCCATCCACCCCGTGACAGGCCGCGCACACGTCCTTCACTTTGGCCGGCGGGTTCGCTTCGTGGTCCGCAGCCATGGCGGGGAGAGTGAGCAGGGCAGCTGCCACCAAGCCGCCAAGCGCCAGGCATCGGCTCACGCTAGTTCCTGAGGTCATCAGAGCGCTCCGGGGATTGCGAAAGGAACGCCGCGATGTCCTCCATCTGCTGATCGGACAGCGCATTGGCCTGAATCCGCATCGTCGGATGTGAGCGATCTCCTTCGCGATACTCCTTCAGCGCGCTGACGATGTACTGTGGGCTCTGGCCGCCAAGCTTCGGTACGCGATAGTTCGGGTACGCGTTGGTATAACCGGGAATTCCATGACATCCCATGCAGGTGTATGCGTCGATGCGTCCCTGCGTCGGGTTACCCGCTGCCGCAGCCGCGCCCGCCGCCACGAGTCCCGCGAGCGCGAACGCACAATACTGCGCCCGTCGCGTAATACGTCTCATGTGCTCTCCCTTGCTGCAGCCGCGGCGATACCGCGGCAACCCGCGACGCATGTTCTAGAAAAGCGGCTGCCGCGTCAACGCCCTGCGCATGCATTCACGCCGCGCGCCAAGGCGAGCACAGGCGCGGCGCGCTAGCGCGCGCTATTTGATCTTGGCTTCCTTGAACGCAACGTGCTTGCGAACAACCGGATCAAACTTGCGGAACTCGAACTTGTCCGGCGTGTTCTTCTTGTTCTTCGTCGTTGTGTAATAGAAGCCCGTGCCTGCGGTTGACACCAGCTTGATCTTCTCGCGTGCCTTGTTCTTCGCCATGATTCAGACCTTCTCTCCGCGCTTGCGCAGTTCGGCAACGATTGCCTCGATGCCCTTCTTGTCGATCGTGCGTAACCCCGCTTTGGAAACGCGCAGACGCACGAAACGCTTTTCCCCCTCCAACCAGAACCGGTGCGACTGCAGATTCGGGAGAAACCGCCGACGCCGCTTGTTGTTCGCGTGCGAGACGGTGTTGCCCGTGACGGGAGCCTTGCCCGTGACCTGGCAGATTCTGGACATGTCCGACACGCTCCCGAGAGGCATAAAAAGGGCGTGGAGTATAGGCGAGCGCTCCATGGCGCGGCAAGAATCAGCCCTGTCCAACATGAGATGAGTCTGAGCGGGAGTGCGTGATTCCAACATCAGATGAGTCTGGAGGGAGGTAGCGGGTCGTTGATCATCCGGAGATGATCTTGACCCTGCATGACGACCGGCTCACCAGTCTGGAGAG
>DASVGQ010000053.1:0-12948 GCA_036379455.1 Nevskiaceae bacterium | reverse complement strand
GGCCTGCCGGTAGACATGGTCCATTACGTCGCCGGCTGCGAACACGCCTTCCACGCTGGTCGCCGTCGCGTTGCCGCTCGCGCCACCGTGAACCTTGATGTAGCCGCTGGTCATGTCGAGCTGACCCTCGAAGATCTGCGTGTTCGGCTGGTGGCCGATCGCGATGAAGACCCCTTTCAGCGGCACGTCGCGTGCCTTGCCGTCCTTCACGCCCTTGACGCGCATGCCCGTGACGCCCGTGGCGTCGCCCAGCACTTCATCGAGCGTGTGGTTCCAGAGGAATTCGACCTTGCCTTCGGCCGCGCGCTGGAACAGCTTGTCGTGCAGGATCTTCTCGCCGCGCAGCTGGTCGCGCCGATGAACGAGCGTGACCTTGGACGCGATGTTTGCGAGGTACAGCGCTTCTTCCACGGCCGTGTTGCCGCCGCCGATCACGGCTACGTCCTGGTTCTTGTAGAAGAAGCCGTCGCAGGTGGCGCAGGCGGACACGCCGCGGCCGCGGAACTTTTCCTCCGATTCCAGCCCGAGGTACTTTGCGCTCGCTCCGGTGGCGATGATCAGGGCGTCACAGGCGTACTGCCCGCTGTCGCCCGTCAGCGCGAAGGGCCGCCGGCCGAGATCGACCTTGTTGATATGGTCGTTGACGATGCGGGTGTCGAAGCGTGCGGCGTGACGACGCATGCGCTCCATCAGCTCGGGGCCGAGCACGCCGTCGGCGTCGCCGGGCCAGTTGTCGACGTCCGTGGTGTTGATCAGCTGCCCGCCCTGCTCGATGCCGGTGATGAGGACCGGCTTGAGGTTGGCGCGCGCGGCGTAGATCGCCGCCGTATAGCCGGCGGGTCCCGAACCGAGGATGATCAGCGGGTAGTGTTCGTGTGCCATCTTGCGTTCCTTGCGTATGTCCTTGTTCCAGCGCGCCTGCGGCGATTTCGAGCATCCTAACTCACTGCGCTGCAGCCGCTGCCCCGATCCGTAGCGCTCCCGAGGATGGCCACATCCTCTGGTCGTGACACGCTTGCCTCGCCCGCGCTCGGTGGTGCGGCCTGCGTCGCGGCCTCGTCTGGTGGGGAGCCCTCGGCGGGTGCATCGCGTGTACCCGGCGTGCAATGCGCGGCGGAAGGTACTGATCTGGCGGCGCGCCTCCGCGGTTCAAGGGGCGCCGTTCTCCGATTGGCTGATGCAGTGGATTGAGCGTTTCGATCAATCGTGGCCGGCCGGTTGATCGAATGCGGTGCCGTCTTGCGCTGCTGAGCTTGCCGGCGTGCGCGCCGCGTGGATTCCGGTTTGACGACCGGCGGCGGGCGCAGGCTACGACTGCGTGGCGCGCGAGCAAGTGTCTCGTGCTGCTGGATTCCCGCGTGCGCTGCGGCGTATAACTCCACCCCAGCGCGAGCGGGCTACGCAAGTCCTGACGCGAGTTCAGAAGTCGTGCTGTTCCGGCACCTGCGCGTGATAGCCTGAGCGGTCGAAAGAGGGGAGAGCTTCATGGGGCTGGCGGGAGGCATTGAAGCGCCGGGTGGACGAGCCACCTCCGGGATGGGCGGCGCAAGAAGGGTCATCAGGAAACTGCTGCGTTTCCCGGCTTCCAGCGTCATCATCGCGACGGTCGTGCTGATCCTGATCATCGGCGGCCTGCATCCACGTTTCCTCGGCATGATGCAGTTGATGGATATGCTGCAGAGCGCCGTCTACACCGGCGTGATGGCGATGGGCCTCGCCTACGTGATCGCGATGCGCGACATCGACCTGTCTCCCGGGGCGATCTTCGCCCTGTCGCTCATCGGCGCGGCGCTGCTGATGCGCATGGGCATGAATCCGTGGCTCGCGATGGTCTGCGGGCTGCTCATCGGCGTGGCCTGCGGGCTGTTCAACGCGGCGGTCGTCGCCTACCTGCACATCCCGACCATCATCACGACGCTGGCGACCCTGTCGATGTATCCGGGTCTCGCGAGGATCCTTGCGGGCGGTCAGGTGGTTGTCGGCCTGCCGGTGAACAGCAGCTTCTTCACGGTGCTCGGCGGCACGGTCGGCGGCTTCCCGGTCGCCGCGATCGTCATGGTCGTTGTTGCCATTCCCGTGGGAATCGCGCTGCACCACACGCCGTGGGGCTATCGCGTCCTGGCTCTGGGGTCGAATCCTGACGCGGCGAAATTCTCGGGCATTTCCGAGCGGCGCGTGCGCACCCAGGTCCTGATGCTCATCGGGCTGCTCTCCGGCGTGGCGGGCGTGCTCGGGCTGGCGTATTTCACGTCGGGAAATTCGACCATCAATTCAGGCAACTTGAGCCTGACGGCCATCGCGGCGGCGGTGATCGGCGGCACGCCGCTGCGCGGGGGCTCGGCGAGCATCCTCGGCGCGCTCGTGGGCGCCGTCCTGCTCAGCGTCGTGAATTCCGGCCTGCCGTTCTTCGGCGTCCAAGCGGTGTGGACGGAGTTCGTCGTCGGCGTCGTGATCGTCGTAGCGGTTGGGTTTGACAGCGTCATCCGCTTCCAGCAGAGAAGGAACGACGCGGATGAGGTGGGCTGAGCGGGCGGCTGCAGGCGGCGCGGCACGAAGCTGCGACGCACCGATCTTCAACTTGAGGAGAAACAACATGCAGAAGAAGGGAAGCGGATGGTTCCGGCGGCGTGAATGGAACGTCCTGGCAGGGGCGCTGGCGACGGCGGGCCTTGCGCTGGCCGCCTCGGCGGCGGGAACCACGGCGGCCGTTGCGGCGGACAGCTGCCCGGGGGCCAACAAGACACTGCACGTAGCCTTCGTCTATTCCACGACTTCGCAGAACCCGTTCCAGGAGATGGCGGACGGCGCGATGATGGCCGCGAAAGAAGACGGCAACACGAAGATCCAGCTTCTGGCGCCGCCTTCCGTGGACGGGCAGGCGGAGGTCCAGATGCTGCAGTCGGCCACCGCCACCGCGACGGACGGCATCGCGTGGGAGGCGGTGTTGCCGGATCTGTTTCTCAGGTCGCTGCAGGCGGTGAAGAAGGCGGGCATTCCGCTGGTCGCCGTGGACAACATGACGCCTCCGGGCGTCACGCCGGACCTGCTGGTCTCGAACAGCAACTTCGAGGTCGGCAAGCGGCTGGGTGAGGCCTTCGTCGACCAGCACCCGGATCCGCACGGAGAGGTGGTGCTGGGCATCGACATTCCGACGCTGGGCGTGTTGCAGGATCGCATGAAAGGCCTGCAGAGCGTACTCAAGGCGAAGCTGCCGGACATGAAGGTGACTGGCCCGTTCGACGCACGCAGCAACTCGGGCGTGACGGCGACGACGCAGGCGTGGCAGGCGCAGGTGAACGCGCATCCAGATGCCGTCGGTTTCCTTGGCGTAGGCGGGCCGGACGGGATTGCGCTGCCGCTTATCAAGCAGAAGAGCAAGGGCAAGTGGCTGGCGGGCTCCGCGGACATCCCGCCGCAGGCGCTGGAAGGCGTGAAGAGCGGCGCGCTGTTCGCGCTGTCTTCGCCGGAGCACTTCATGAAGGGTTACATCGCCATCCACGAGATCATCAAGCAGGCGCGCACCTGCAAGCCCATGCCGCACGGCTGGTGGAACTCGGGAACGCTGCTGATCACGAAGTCGAACATTGACCAGATCCTGCAGCGCGAGAAGAGCCCGGAAGACATGTTCGCGTGGTTCAAGACGCACGCCATCGAGCAGCAGCTGGCCAATCCGCCGCTGCGCAAGATCTCCGAGCTGAATTGAGGTTGCTACATGCCGGTCGGGCCGGGTCACGCTGGCCCGGCCGACAACTCGCGTCGGAGGAGCGTCGATGACCGATTCGGCAACGGCCGGCAACATCCTCGAGGCGCGCGGCGTCCGCAAGACCTACGGCGGCGTGGTAGCGCTGCAAGGCTGCGATTTCGACGTGCCGGCCGGTACCGTCCACGCGCTGCTCGGGGAGAACGGGGCGGGCAAGTCGACGCTGGTGAAGATCCTCACGGGCGTGGTGCAGCCGGACAAGGGGGTGGTCCGCCTGGCGGGTAAGGAGGTCCGGTTCCGCGACACCAACGATGCGGCGCGCAGCGGCGTCGCAGTGGTGTCGCAGGAGCTGAACCTGTTCCCTGATCTCGACGTGCTTGCGAACCTGTTCCTCGGTCGCGAGCAGCTTCGGGGCGGCCTGTTCGACCGTCGCGCCATGCAGCGGCGCGCCGAACCGGTGCTCGCCGAGCTCGGCCTGCACATTTCCGTGCGCCGGCTGCTGGGCACCCTGGATCTCGCGCAACAGCAGCTCGTGGAAGTGGCCCGCGCGCTGCTCACGAACCCGAGGGTGCTCATTCTGGACGAGCCCACCTCGGCGCTGGATGAAGAGGTGTCCGCACGCCTGCTCGGGGTCATCAAGGTGCTGCGGGACCGGCGCGTCGGCGTGGTGTTCGTGTCGCATATCCTCGAGGAGGTCATGGCGCTCAGCGACGTCGTCACCGTGCTGCGCGACGGCGGCGTGGTCATGAACGCGCGGCCCCGCAGTGAGCTGGACATCAAGACGATCGTTGCCGCGATGATCGGCAACCGCGATGAGGTCGCGGAGGAGACAGAGGTGCCGACGCCGCGCGTCTCCGCATCCACCCCAGGCGCATCGGCCTTGAGTCTGGTGGTGGAGGGCATCGTGGTCCCGCATCGCCTGCACGCCGTGAGCATGCGGGCGAGCCAGGGCGAAATCGTCGGGTTGGCCGGACTCGTCGGTGCGGGGCATCGCGAGCTGCTGGAGGTGATCGCCGGGCTGCGCCACGCTACGGCGGGGACCCTGAGCCTGCCGCGATCGCCGGATCGTCGATTGCCGAAGACGCTGCTCGGCGCGGTGCGCCGGGGCGTGGCGCTGGTGTCGGGTGACCGCAAGCGCGGGCTGTTGTTCGAGAACCCGATCTGGAACAACATCGCCCAAGTGCGATCCGTCGCGCTGGCGCGGGACGGGGTCTTTCTGCGTCGGCCACTGATGCGCGCGCGTGCCCGGCACCACATCCGCGATCTGGTGATCAAGGCGGCCAGCGAGAATCAGGCCGTCGGCATGCTCTCGGGTGGCAACCAGCAGAAAGTCGTCATCGCCAAGTGGATCGAGGCCGAGCCTTCGGTCCTTCTGCTGGACGATCCCACGCGCGGCGTGGGCATCGGCTCGAAGCGGGATATCCATCGCCTGCTGCGCCGTGCCAGCGCGACTTCTGTCGTGCTGCTGTGCTCGACGGATATCGAGGAGTTGGTATCGATCTGCGACCGGATCCTGGTATTTCGTCACGGGCGTATCGCGAGCGAGCTGCGGGGCGATCAGTTGACGCGTCAGCGGCTGCTGACACAGATGAACGCCGGCGGCGAATCCAAGGCGCAGGCGGCGGCCGCGTCTGCCTGACTTCGTGCCGTCCGCGCGCGCCACGCCGCCTGCAGCGACGCAACGGAGATCTTGCGTGGTGTGCCGGCCCGCAAGCCTGCTTCAAGCCAGCGGCTAGAGCCGCCGCTCGGGGTTTGTCCGGAGCGCGCGCCGGGTTTCAGACATTTACCGCGCGTGCACGTTGGCTGAGAGGTGTTCCGTGCGGCGCCCCCGAGTCTTCGGCCCGTCCTCGGCGAGCGCAGGCCGCGAGAGTGACGAATTCCGGACATCGAGATCAACGGCGCAGCGGCGTCCTGCTCAGCCGCAACGGGTGCGCCGCGCTTTGCAGGGCAATGCGATACTTCAACGCATGCACTGCTTGAACGGGGGGTCACATGGCAGGCGGCGGTCGGGCGGTAACACGGGTGCTGGGATGGATATGGCGGATCGTGACCGGCGTCTACCGCACGGTCATCGTGCTCGTCATCCTCGCGGGCGCCGCCCTGCTGTGGATCGATCTGCGGGGTGGCCCGGCGATCCACGTACCCCGCGACGTCGCGCTGGTCATCAAACCCAGCGGCGCGCTCGTGGAAAGCGAGGCGAATCCGACGCAGCGGCTGCTCGATCGCTTCAGCGGCGCGCGGCCAGGCCAGACCTCGCTGCGCGAGTTGCGGCAGGCGTTGCGTGCCGCGGCAACCGACCCGCGCATCAAGGTGGCGGTGCTCGACTTCGATGATCTCGGAAACGCGGGAGTTGCGCAGCTCGACGAGCTGTCGCGCTCCATTGCCCGCTTCCGTGCATCGGGCAAGCCGGTCTATGCCTACGGCACCGGCTTTGACCAGTACCAGTACCTGCCCGCCGTGCAAGCCGACAGCATCAGCATGGATCCCATGGGCGTCGTGCTGCTGCAGGGCTTCGGCGTGTACGGCGAATATTTCAAGGACGCGCTCGACCGGCTCGGGGTCGAGGTCAACGTGTTCCGGGTCGGCGCCTTCAAGTCAGCCGTGGAGCCCTTCCTGCGCAACGACATGTCTCCCGATGCAAGGCTTGCCAATCGCGCATGGCTCGGGGAGCTGTGGTCGACCTACCAGCGCACCGTCGTCGGCAGGCGCCAGCTGGCCGATGGTGCGCTCGATGCGTATATCGCCGGGCTTGCCGCCGGACTGCAATCTGCCGGCGGCAACGGCGCCGCGCTGGCGTTGGCCGACAAGCTCGTCGACCGGATCCAGACGCGCGACGAGTTCCGCGAGTTCCTCGGCAAGCAGGTCGGCATGGACGCTGCCAACGGCAGCTTCCGGCAGATTTCGGCACGCCGTTACCTGCGCGCCTGGCGCCGCGAGCATCCGGTAGCAAAGGGGCTCGATCGCATCGGCGTCATCGTCGTCGAAGGCAACATCGTTGCCGGTCGCAGCGGGCGCAACAGCGCGGGGGGTGAAACCATTGCCGGGCTGCTCGACGCGGCGGCCCGCAGCGCGCGGGTGAAAGCCGTGGTGCTGCGCGTCAATTCGCCGGGCGGCAGCGTGGTGGCGGCTGAACAGATCCGCCGCGCGGAACGCCGGCTGCAGAGCGCCGGCAAGCCTCTCGTGGTGTCGATGTCGACCATGGCCGCCTCGGGCGGCTACTGGATCGCGATGGACGCGGATCGCATCCTGGCGGAGCCGACGACGATCACCGGATCGATCGGCATCTTCGGCCTGCTTCCGAATATCGAGAAGCCCTTGGCGCGGCTGGGGATCCACAGCGACGGCGTAGGTACCAGCCCCTTGGCCGGTGGCTTCGGGATCGCGCGGCCGCTCAGCGATACGGAACGGACGATCATCCAGTCACAGGTCAACTACGGCTATGCCCTGTTCACGCAGGGCGTGGCCAAGGGGCGCAGGTTGCCGCTGGCGACGGTCCAGGAGATTGCGCAGGGGCGGGTGTGGAGCGGTGAGGCCGGCAAGCGGTTGGGACTCGTGGATGCGTTCGGCGGCGAACGCAACGCCGTGGAGGACGCGGCGCGGCTCGCCCACCTCGCGCCCGGCCACTATGCTGCCGTGGGCCTCCGCGCGTCAGCGTCTCTCGCGCAGCTGGTGAAGGCGCGTTTCGGCGGACACAGCGGACTGGCGGCGTTGATCCCGGAGGGGGCGGCAACGCAGGCGTGGCGTGGCGCGCTGCAACGGAGCGCGGATGCATTCGTCGATTTCAACGATCCGCGCGGTCAGTACGCCTACTGCTTCTGTACGTTGGATGGCGCACCGGCGTGGCGGTGAGGTGGCCACGGTAGAACTTCACGCCATCGATACGCAGGGCCCGGACGACAATGCGGCCGCCGAGGCGAGCTGCACCGGCGGCCTGTGCCCTCCGGTGGTCCTCATCCACGGCATCGGCGCGTCGTCGCGTGACTGGGACTACGTGCTGCCGGTGCTGCGTGCGGGCCGCAGGCTGATCGCCCCGGACCTGCGCGGTCACGGCGCAAGCCCCGTGGGTCGCGGCTACGGGCTGCAGGCGATGGCGGAGGACGTGTGGGCGCTGCTCGATCGGCTGCACGTGGAGCGCTTCGATCTGGTGGGCCACTCCCTGGGAGGTGCGGTCGCCCTGCAGATGGCGGTGGATCGTCCGCAGCGCCTGCGCCGCGCGGTATTCGCGAACACGTTGCCGGATCTCGCGATCGATACCTCGAGGAAGGCCATGCTGTACTGGTTCCGCATGGCGGTGATGGCCGCGCTGGGACCCCGTGGATTGACGGAGGTGCTCGCGCGCCTGACGGCGCCGACCGCGCACGACGCGACGCTGCGCGCGCGCTTCATCGCGCACGGCTCGGGATCGCGGAGCCGCTTCGTGTATCTCCGGGCGCTGTGGGCGATGCGGCGCTGGCGCGTGACGGAACGCCTGGGGCGGATTGCGTGCCCGAGCCTCGTGCTGGCGGCGGAACACGATTATTTTGCGCGGGACGATGCGGAGCGATTCGCGGCAGGGCTGCCGCGGGCGCGGCTGGAAATCGTGCCGGGGGTTCATCACCTCATGCCGCTCGAGGTCCCGGAGGCTTTCGCACGGCGCGTCAGCGATTTTCTTGACGCGGCTTCGCCGTAAGGGGACCCCGTCGCGGTTGCCTCGCAGGCCGGCCGGAAACGCCCGCGAACCCGGCGTTTCCATGTTGAACGAAGGATCGCGCCGACGGTCTTTATCGCGTATTCTTTCCAGTCGTTTGTTATCCAGAGGGACGCTGCATGCCTATGGAATTTCCGCACCGGCCGGTGAACCCCGCGATTCACGGTGGCCGGGTCGCGCTCGAAAGCGGTTTTCGTGACTACCTGCACGCCGTCTACGCCTACATGGCCGGCGGGCTGTTGGTCACGGGGCTGGTGGCCTACGGCTCCGTGGCGGTCGGGCTGTACCAGCGGCTGGCCGCGACGCCGCTGCTGTGGGTCGTGCTGTTCGCTCCCTTCATCCTCGTGATGCTGCTGGCGTTCCGCATCCAGAAGATGAGTCTGTCCGCCGCGCGCACGACGTACTGGATCTACGCGGTTCTGATGGGCCTGTCGATCGCCGGGATCTTCCTGCTCTACAGCGGGGAGTCGATCGCGCGCGTGTTCTTCATCACGGCCGGCACCTTTGGCGCCATGTCGCTGTACGGTTATACGACCAAGCGTGATCTTTCGCGCTGGGGCTCGTTCCTCATGATGGGGTTGATCGGCGTCATCATTGCGTCGCTGGTGAACATCTTCCTGCACTCCACGCAGCTGCAATTCGTCGTATCCGTCATCGGCGTGATCGTGTTCGTCGGCTTGACCGCCTACGACACGCAGCGCATCAAGACGATGTACGTCAGCACCGATGGCGGTGAGATGGTCGGCAAGAAAGTCGTGATGGGCGCGCTGATGCTCTACCTCGACTTCGTCAACCTGTTCATCATGATGTTGCAGCTGTTCGGCGGGAATCGCCGCTGACTGAGGGCGACGGTGTCTGGATGTCCGGTGTGGCGGTATACGCGTCGAGTGCGTCTGCTGTCGCGCGGCTGACCTCGGGTTCGACGCCGTGGCGCCGCCGCTTGCCGGTGCACTGATGCCGGATCAGGCGGCGGCCACGCCGCCGGTGACATTGCTGTGGTACGACTACGAGACGACCGGCGTTGATCGGGCGATGGATCGGCCGCTGCAGTTTGCGGCGCAGCGCACGACGCTGGATCTCGAACCCGTCGGGCCTCCAACGAATCTTTACTGCCGGCTCGCGCCCGACGTGCTGCCGCAGCCGGAAGCCTGCCTGCTCACGGGTCTCACGCCGCGTCGCGTGGCGCAGAAGGGGTTGCTTGAAGCGGAGTTCGCGGCGCGTGTTCGTGAGCTGGTAGGGGCCCCGGGTACGTGCTCCGCGGGATACAACAGCGTCCGTTTCGACGATGAGATCAACCGCTTCCTCTTCTACCGGAACTTCATCGATCCTTACGCGCACACTTGGCGGGACGGGACTTCGCGCTGGGATATCCTCGACTTGGTGCGCGCGTGCCACGCCCTGCGCCCGGAAGGAATCCGCTGGCCGTTGCGCGACGACGGCGCCCCATCGTTCCGGCTCGAGCACCTTGCGAGCGAGAACGCGCTCGAACAGCCGCGCGCGCACGATGCCTGCTCCGACGTGGTGGCGACCATCGCCTTGGCGAAGCTGGTGCGACGGCTCCAGCCGCGGCTGTACGAGTGGCACTTCGCGGCTCGCAACAAGCGCATGGTGGCGGGACGCATGGCCGCTGCCCTGCGCGGGCGTGAGCCTCTGGTACACGTCTCGTCACGCTATCCGGCCGAGCGAGCCTGCTTGGCGCTGGTGCTGCCGCTCACCGAGTTTCCCGGGCGGGCAGGCGCGCAGTGGGTCGTGGCGGATCTGAACGTCGATCCTGCGGTGTGGATGGATCTCAGCGCAGACGACCTTGCCGAGCGCCTTTACACCCGCGCCGTGGATCTGCCGGACGGCGTGGCGCGACCGCCGCTCAAGGTCGTGCACGCGAACCGCTCGCCGTTCATTGCGCCGCGGCAGACGTTGCGCGGCGCGGATGCAGCGCGCCTCGGCGTCGACGTGGAGCGCGCGATGCAGAACCGGGACCGGATCTGCGCGGCGCCCGGGTTGGTGGATCGCATCCGCAGCGTCTATGCGCGTTCGCGTGGGGAGGAATCACACCGCGAAGTGGACCCGGAGGTTGCGCTCTACGCCGGGTTCCTGTCGGACGCCGATCGACGCCTGTGCGACGAGGTCCGCGCGTCGACGCCTGAGGCGCTCGCGACCGCCTCTTTCGCGTTTTCGGACCCGCGCCTGCCGGAGCTGCTGCTGCGTTACCGTGCGCGCAACTGGCCGCAGACCGTGTCAGGCGAGGAGAGTCGGCGTTGGGAAGCGTACGTGCGGAGAAAACTGGAGGGTCGAGGGCCCGAGGCGGCCTTGACGCTCGCCGGCTACGTGGCCGGGATTGCGCGCCTGCGACGCGTCACGCCACCCGGCGAGGGACAAGCCGTGCTCGACGAACTTGCGGCCTGGGGCGAGCAGGTGGCAGCGCGTTTCGGGCCGATCGACGTCGGCGCCGCGCCGGCGGTCGACGCGGCCGTTTGATGAGGACACGCGAGTCTGTCGTGATCGCGAAGTGTCCCGGGGAATGGCGGTGAAAGTCGTCGTGTGCGGGGGCGCGGGGTACATTGGCTCACACACCTGTGTCGAGCTGGCCACGGCGGGGTACGAGCCGCTCATCTACGACAACTTCTGCAACGCTTCACGCCGCGTCGTGGATCGCATCCGGGAACTCACTGGGTGCGAGGTTGCGGTGGTCGAGGGCGACGTACGGGATCAGGCGCACGTGGAGGACACGCTGACGCGGTTTTCTCCGCGAGCCGTGATCCACTTTGCGGCCCTGAAAGCGGTCGGCGAGTCCGTTTCGCAGCCGCTGCGGTACTTCGACAACAATATCCACGGCTCCATCGTGCTGCTGCAGGCGATGCGACGCTGCCACGTCGGGAAGCTGGTGTTCAGCTCCTCCGCGACCGTCTACGGCGCACCCGACTACTGCCCGATTCCCGAAGGCGCGCCGCTGCGCGTCACGAACCCCTATGGCCGTACGAAGCGCGTCGTAGAAGAGCTGATCGCGGATGCCGTCAGCGCGGATCCCGGTCTGCGTGCGGTGGTCCTGCGCTATTTCAATCCGGTGGGCGCCCATCCCAGCGGCCGCCTCGGAGAGGACCCGCGTGGCGTGCCGAACAACCTGATGCCCTATGTCAGCCAGGTCGCCGTGGGTCGGCGGCCATACCTGAACGTGTTCGGCCACGACTATCCGACGCGAGACGGCACGGGCGTGCGCGACTACCTGCACGTCGTTGATCTGGCCCGTGCCCACGTTGCCGCGCTGCGCTGGCTCGAGCGCGGAGACGGCTCGCTTACCGCCAACGTGGGTACCGGACGCGGCTACAGCGTCCTCGAGGTCGTGCGTGCCTTCGAGGCGGCGAGCTCGCGATCGATCCCGCTGCGTTTTGCGGATCGACGCGCGGGCGACGTGGCCGAGTGCTTCGCGGACCCGGCGCTGGCGCGGCGCGAGCTCGGATGGACGGCGGAGTACGGGCTCGAGCGCATGTGCGAGGACGCGTGGCGCTGGCAGGAAGGGAATCCGCAGGGCTATGGAGAGCCTCCAGGAACCTCTTGAGGGACCACGCGGTGGGTCGGTCCGAAGCTGGCCGATCACCTCGGTCACCTCTGTCCGCGGCGAGCAGTTCGCACCGCGCGGGATCCCGCTGCGACGTGCTGACGCCGCAGGCGTGGCGATGCCACGCGCTGCTGGCATGGCGCGCGCGGCGGCCATACCATCGGCGCTCGCCCGAGTGGCGGAACCGGTAGACGCTGCGGACTTAAAATCCGCTGATCTTCGATCGTGCGGGTTCGATTCCCGCCTCGGGCACCAATGAGTTACGCGGTATTTGTGAAGTGAGCGCATGGCGCATGTTGCCAGTATGTTGCCAGTACTGCCTCATTTCACGCGATTCAGCGCCTCGCGCAGGTGCTTCGTCTGAAGGTGGGCGTAGCGCTGCGTGACGGCTACCGTCGAGTGACCCAAGAACTCCCGGACGTACATCAAGTCGGCTCCCGAGGCTATCAGCCAGCTCGCAAAACTGTGGCGGAGATCGTGAAAGTGGACGTGCGTCAGGTTCAGTTTCTTGCGTGCGGCGTCCCACTCCCGCCTGAGCACTGCGTCTGTCACGAGCAGTGGCAACTGGATCGACTGGACCCGTTCGTGCAGCGGGATCAGCTGCGGCCTGCCGGTCTTGCCTTCGGTTCCGAGGTGTATGCAGTCACCAACGCGATTCTCAGCCGTCAGGCGCAAAAGCTGGCCTCTTCGAATACCGGTGTAGGCCGCAAGCAGGACCGCGTCGTGCCCGTGCGGACAGAGGTCCGCGAGCGCTTCGACTTCTTCCGGTGTCAGGTACATCTGGCGCTCGTTGTGCAGCGACATCATCTGTACACGCTGATAGAGCGGACGGTCGAGCCATCCCCAACGACGATACGCCAGTGACAGCAACCGGCGGATGACCGCCATGCGCTGGTTCACGGTGCTCGCTGCCAACCCCTCAGCTTGATACTTCGCTCTGATCTGCGCTGCGATGTCCGGACCATCCTCAAGCGCGCGGTCTTCCATCATTGGCGCCAACATCCTGAG
>DASVGQ010000052.1:0-2711 GCA_036379455.1 Nevskiaceae bacterium | reverse complement strand
GCCCCAGGCAACGCCTCCTTGCCGCGTCTTGGCGATGAAACCCGCAACCGACAAGGCACGCAGTCCCTTGGCCAGGGTCGCCGAGGAAGTAATGCCCGCATGCTTCAAGGCACCTAGCGTCGCCTCGATGTTGCCGTTGTTGAAAGCCAGGTATGCGTCCGGCCAACCCGTCTTGAAGCCTGAGCGGCGAGAGTGAAGGATCGTGTCCACGTATCGATAGGTGGACACGATGACAAGCGGGACGACCAAGACGAGAAGACGCTACGACGCGCAGCTCAAGGCGCAGATCCTGGCCGAGTGCGCCGCGCCTGGTGCCTCGGTGGCCAAGGTGGCGATGTCGCACGGCATCAACGACAACGTCGTGCACCGCTGGCGGCAGCTGGCGCGCGAGGCAGGCGCGGTGAGCGTTGCCGCAACGCCGACGTTCGTTCCGGTGACGCTGCCTGCTACGGCCGAGCCGGTACCGGCTGCCGACGTCCACATCGAGCTGCGCCGCGCTGCGACGACCATCGTCATCGCCTGGCCGGCGACGGCGCTGGGGAAACTGGCCGCCTTCACCCGCGAGCTGCTGCGTTGATCCGCGTCGACGCGCTGTGGCTCGCCGTCGAGCCGCTGGACCTGCGCGCCGGCACCGAGGCCGCGCTCGCACGCGTCGTCGCGGTGTTCGGTGCCGCCCGGCCGCACCACGCCTACCTGTTCACCAACAAGCGCGCCAACCGGCTGAAGGTCCTGGTGCACGACGGCATCGGCGTGTGGCTTGCGGCGCGACGGCTCAACGCCGGCAAGTTCGTCTGGCCGCGTGATGCGGCGACGACATTGAGCGTTACGCGATCGCAGTTCGACGCCCTCGTGCTCGGCCTGCCCTGGCAACGCGTGGGCGAGGCCGGGATCATCCGCGTCCTGTAGCGCCACGCCATTGCGGCATCTGCCGATGGTCTGATCGGGCCACCGGGGGCACGATCACGCTCCGTGATCGCCGACGAGCTCGACCACCTCGATCCGCAGCAACTGCGCCAGGCGCTCATCGCCGCTCGAGCGGTCGTCGCAGCCAAGGACGAGCAACTGCAGCGCCGCGAACGCGAAGTGGCCTTCAAGCAGGCCGTCATCGACAAGCTCACGCACGAGAACGCCGTGCTCAAGCGGCTGAAGTTCGCCGCCAGCAGCGAGGCGTTCAACGCCGAGCAGAAGAGCCTGCTCGAAGAGACGCTCGATGCCGACCAGGCCGCCGTGGCCGCCGAGATCGAGGCGCTGCAGCCCGATAAGCCTAAAGCAGACAAGCGCCAGCCCCGGCGCGAGAAGCTGCCGCCCGAGCTGCCGCGGCGCGAGATCCGCCACGAGCCCGAGGACACCACCTGCGGCTGCGGCCAGCCGATGCAGCGCATCGGCGAGGACGTGGCCGAGAAGCTGGACTACACGCCCGGCGTCTTCAGCGTCGAGCGCCACATCCGCGGCAAGTGGGTGTGCCGGTGCTGCGACAAGATCGTGCAGGCCCCGGTGGCTCCGCACGTCATCGACAAGGGCCTGCCCACCACCGGCCTGCTGGCGCAGGTGCTGGTGGCCAAGTACCTGGACCACCTGCCGCTGTACAGGCAGGAAGCGATCTTCGAGCGTGCCGGCCACGCCATCGCCCGCTCGACGTTGGCCCAGTGGGTGGGCGAGTGCGGCGTGCAGCTGCAGCCGCTGGTCGACGCGCTGGCCGCCGAGCTGCTGCGCCAGGGCGTGCTGCACGCCGACGAGACGCCGGTGGCCATGCTCAAGCCGGGGAACGGCAAGACCCATCGCGCCTACCTGTGGAGCTACTGCAGCACCGGCTTCGACCCGATGAAGGCGGTCGTCTTCGACTTCGCCGACAGCCGCGGCGGCCAGCATGCGCGCGCCTTCCTCGGCTTGGACGGGAACGACGGCTGGAAGGGCAAGCTCGTCACCGACGACTTCAGCGGCTACAAGGCCTGCTTCGAGCTCGGGGTGACCGAGGCGGGCTGCATGGCGCATGCGCGGCGCAAGTTCCACGAGCTGTGGGCCAACCACGGCAGCGCGGTGGGCGAGCAGGCGCTGAAGTTCTTCATCCGGCTGTATGACATCGAGCGCGAGGTGGCCGACATCAGCGCCGACACGCGCTGCGAGATCCGGCGCCAGCGGTCACGGCCGCTGGCCGATGCGCTGCATCACTGGATGCGCCAGCAGCGGCAGAAGATCCCCGACGGCTCGGCCACGGCGCGCGCGATCGACTACAGCCTCAAGCGCTGGGCGGCGCTGACTCGGTTCATCGACGACGGGAACCTGCCGATAGACAACAACTGGGTGGAAAACCAGATCCGGCCGATCGCGCTGGGGCGCAACAACTGGCTGTTCGCCGGTTCGTTGCGTGCCGGCAAGCGGGCCGCGGCGGTGATGAGCCTGATCCACTCGGCACGGCTCAACGGCCATGATCCGTACGCCTATATGCGCGACGTGCTCGAGCGGCTGCCCACGCAGCCAGCCAGTCGCATCGAGGAGCTGCTGCCGCATCGCTGGCAGGTCGCTTGATCGGCGGCGACATCGAGAACTGACCCCCTACGTGGGGTTCGCCGGACGCTTACAGTGTGGGACCCTCCGCGCTCATAGAACGCCACCTCAATTCCGGCAGCGCTTAGAGCGACTAGGACCGACGAACTCCTGATGTCCCGCTTTCCGACAAGCGAAGCGATGGGAATATCCGCAGCGTAGGTGCC
>DASVGQ010000051.1:0-2178 GCA_036379455.1 Nevskiaceae bacterium | reverse complement strand
GGCGGCCATTCACGATCTCAAGTCGGCCTACCACACCCTGTTCGTGGCCGGACTTCATCGCGACGATGCGCTGGCCCGCCTCGCCGGGCTCGCCGCCGCGTCGGAGCACGTGCGCCGGCTCGTCGAGTTCATGCGCGCTTCCGACCACACCGTGCGGCGTGCCACCGCGAGGTAGCGCCGCGGAACCAGGGCGTGGCGCCAGCGGGGTGCGCATTGCGCTGGTGGCCGGCGAGGCCTCCGGTGACCTGCTCGGCGCCGCGCTCATCACGGCGCTCCGGCGTCGCCTCCCTGACGCCAGGTTCGAGGGCGTGGCCGGCCCCGAGATGATCGCCGCAGGCTGCCGGCAGATTGCGCGCATCGACGAGCTGTCGGTCATGGGCCTGGCGGAAGTCGCGCCGAGGCTGCTGGAGGTCCTGAGGTTGCGACGTCGCCTGCTCCGCCGCTGGCGTGCGGACCGGCCGGCCGTCGTCGTGGGGATCGATGCGCCCGATTTCAATCTCGGGCTTGAGCGCAGGCTGCGGCGCGCCGGCTGTCGGACCGTGCACGTGGTAAGTCCCAGCGTGTGGGCGTGGCGCTCCGGGCGGGTCCGAACGGTCGCTCGCGCGGCGGATCTTTTGCTGTGCCTTCTGCCGTTCGAGCCGCAGTATTATCGCGGCGTGAAGGTCGAGGCGGTCTACATCGGGCATCCGCTGGCGGATGCGCTGGCGGCGCCCATGTCGATGGCGTCGGCGCGTACCGCGTTGGACCTGCCAGCCGGAAGGGTCGTTGCGGTGTTGCCAGGCAGCCGGTTGAGCGAGGTGAAAGCGCTCGCGCCGGTATTTGCGCGCGCTGCCGCGCTGCTGGCCGACCGCGGTCCGGCGTTGACCCTTGCGGTTCCGGCGGCGCGGCCGGCGCTGCGCACGCTCTTCATGGAGGAAGTGCGGCGCAGCGCGCCGAGTGTGCGGTGGCGGTTGTACGACGGTCGGGCGCGCGAGGTGATGAGCGCCGCGGATGCCGTGTTGCTCGCCTCTGGAACCGCGGCGCTCGAGTGCATGCTGCTCGGGCGGCCGATGGTGGTGGGATATCGCGTGTCGCGGGTGACGGCCTGGTTGCTGCGGAGCCTTCACCTGCTGCGCGTCGATCGCTTCAGCCTGCCGAACCTGCTGTGTGGCGGGAGCGTCGTCCCCGAATTCATCCAGGAACGCGCGACGCCGGAGAATTTTGCTCGGGCGCTGCAGGAACTGCTCGATGACGAGGCGGCGCGCCGACGCCAGACCGAGGCTTTCGCGCGGGCCGGCGCCCGGCTCCGGTGCGGCGCGGCGGATCGCGCTGCGGAGGCAATCCTGCGGCTGGTGGCGGCCGCCTCGTGACGCCATGGGTGGCCGGGATCGATGAAGTCGGCCGCGGGTGCCTTGCGGGCCCGGTCTACGCGGCGGCGGTGGTACTGCGGCAGGATGCCGAGATACCGGGGTTGGCGGATTCGAAGCGGCTGTCGCCGTGCGCACGCGAGCGGCTGGTGCCCGTCATCCGCGCGGCGGCGCTGAGCTGGGCCATCGGCACCGCGGAGGTCGCGGAGATCGATGCAGTGAACATTCTGCAGGCCACGTTCCGCGCCATGCGGCGTGCCGTGTTCGCGCTGACGCGCGTACCCGATCTGTGCCTCGTGGACGGCAACCGTTCGCCTCGCCTCGGGGTTCCGGTGCGCACGATCGTCGGCGGCGACCATATAGAGCCCTGCATCATGGCCGCGTCTGTCATCGCGAAGGTCGCGCGCGACGCCGAGATGGTGAGGCTGGCGACGAACTATCCGGGCTATGGCCTGGCGCGCCACAAGGGTTACGGCACGCCCGAGCACCTGCGCGCGTTGGCGCGGCTCGGGCCGTGCGGGATTCATCGACTCAGCTTCGCGCCCTGTGCGCGCCTTGCGACGCCAGCTTCGCGGGTCGCAACGGACAGATCGGTCCGCGGTTAGCGATGTTCGTGCACCTGCATCTGCACAGCGAGTTCTCGCTGGTCGATGGACTGATCCGGATCGAGAAGCCGGCGGGGCGTCACGGCGGGCACGCGCAGGCGCTGACGCAGCGCGCGGCGGAGCTGGGTTATCCCGCGTGCGCCGTGACGGATCTCGGCAACCTTTTCGCGCTGGTGAAGTTCTACAAGGCGGCGCAGGCCGCCGGCATCAAGGCGGTGACCGGCGCG
>DASVGQ010000050.1:0-5997 GCA_036379455.1 Nevskiaceae bacterium | reverse complement strand
TCCGAACCGGGCATCTACGTGCCGCCGGGCAGCAAGGGCGTGCCCAAGCGCTATCACGGGATCGGGATCCGCATCGAGGACGATGTGCTCATCACCGCGCGCGGCCCGGAGATACTCACCGGCGGCGTGCCGAAGTCGGTGGCGGAGATCGAAGCCTTGATGGCAGATCCGACGGCGCCACGCAACGCGACGCGCGCGCGACCCGCATAGCCCCGGGGGCGCAGAGACCGTCTCGCACATAGGGCATCGATCTGCCATCCGGAACGTGGCGATCAGGGGTCTTGCGCCGCGCACCAATGAAGCTGATTGCGGCACGGTGCGAAAAATGCTATGAGTGGCGCCGAGTTGTAGACGTGATGTGGGGATCACGGCGGGTCCGAGGGGCATGCGACCCGTCCTCGGCGGCCCTTCGGGCCGCTCTTAGTCGCTCGCGAGCGAGGAGACGCGGATGAAAGGGATTTTCAGGGTGGCGGCGATTGCCGCCGGGGCAGCGGTGCTCGGTGCTACGGTGCCGTCGCAGGCGGCCGAGCCGGTGAAGGTGGGGCTGATGCTGCCGTACAGCGGCACCTACGCCAAGCTCGGGGACATGATCGAGAAAGGCTTCCGTCTGTACGTCGACGAACACGGCGGCAAGCTTGCTGGTGACGAGATCACCTACGTCAAGCTGGACGATGAGTCGGACCCGGCCAAGGCCACCGACAACGCCAACAAGCTGATCAAGCGGGACCACGTGAACGTGCTGGTCGGCACGGTGCACTCGGGCGTGGCGATGGCGATGGCCCGCGTGGCGGAGGAGACCGGCACCCTGATGATCGACCCGAACGCGGGCGCGATGGCCATCACCGGGCCGATGTGCAGCCTCGACGTGGTCCGCAGCTCCTTCAACAACTGGCAGCCGGGCTACGGCATGGGCGTCGTCGCTGCGGAGAAGGGCTGGAAGAAGGCGATGACCATCACCTGGAACTACGCGGCCGGCAAGGAATCCGTGCAGGGGTTCACGGATGCCTTCACCAAGGGCGGCGGCAAGGTGATCAAGAACCTCACCCTGCCATTCCCGAATGTCCAGTTCGAAGCGCTGCTGACGGAGATCGCCGCGCAGAAGCCGGACGTGGTCTACACCTTCTTCGCCGGCGGCGGCGCGGTGAAGTTCGTCAAGGACTACGCGGCGGCGGGGCTCAAGGACAAGATTCCATTGGTCGGTGCCGGCTTCGTCACGGACGGTACGCTGGAAGCGCAGGGCGCGGCGGCCGAGGGCCTGCTGACGTCGCTGCACTACGCGGATGACCTCGACGTGCCGAAGAACCATGAATTCCGCAAGGCCTTCGTCGCAGCCTACAAGGTAGAACCCGACGTCTACGCGGTGCAGGGTTATGACGCCGCGCAGCTGCTGGCCGCCGGGCTGAAGGCCGTCAACGGCGACATGCAGCAGAAGGCCACGATGGAGAAGGCGATCCGGGCTGCCATCGTCGACAGCCCGCGCGGCACGTTCAGGATCTCGCCGTCCGGTGATCCGATCCAGAACATGTACCTGAGGCGGGTGCGCAACGGCCACAACGACTACGTGTCGGTTGCCGTCAAGGATCTTGTCGCCCCGTCGGTCGGGTGCAAGCTCAAGTAGATCGGGGTTGAGAACGGGAGGCGGCCGGAACGGCCGCTTCCCGCCTGACGATTCCGCCCGCCGCTGCTCCGCGCACCCGCTGCGCCGGACTCCCCATGGATCTCGCAAGCTTCCTTGTCCAGTGCCTCAATGCCGTCCAGTACGGCCTTCTGCTGTTCCTGGTCGCCAGCGGGCTGACGCTGATCTTCGGAATCATGGGCGTCATCAACCTGGCTCACGGCAGCTTCTACATGGTCGGCGCCTACCTGGCGTTCTGGCTGAGCACGGCGCTCCATCTGCCGTTCCTGGTGATGCTCGTCGTGGGCATTGCGTTGGCCGGTGCGCTGGGCTTCGTGCTGGAGTGGGTGTTCTTCAGCTATCTCTATCACCGCGGCCACCTGCAGCAGGTCCTGATGACCTACGGGTTGATCCTGATCTTCGACGAGCTACGCTCGCTGCTTGCCGGCAACGATGTCCACGGCGTGGCCGCGCCGGCGTGGCTGTCCGGCAGTTTTGCGCTGGGCGGACTCATGTCCTATCCGTGGTACCGGCTGTTCGCCGCCGCGGCCTGCGTGGTCGTTGCGCTGCTGCTGTATGTCCTGATCCATCGCACCCGGCTGGGAATGATGGTGCGGGCCGGCGCCAGCAACCGCGACATGGTGCGCGGCCTCGGCATCAATATCCGCATGCTGTACCGCGCCGTATTCGCCGGCGGCGTGGTCTTCGCGGCGCTGGCCGGCATGATCTCGGCGCCGATGTCGTCCGTGTACCCGGGCATGGGCCTGTCGATCCTCATCATCAGCTTCGTGGTGGTCGTCATCGGCGGCATCGGTTCGATCAGCGGCGCGCTCGTCGCGTCCCTGCTGGTCGGTTTCGTCGACACCTTCGGCAAGGTGTTCTTCCAGGGTTACAGCGGCGTCGGCATCTATCTGCTGATGGCCATCGTGCTGATCTGGCGCCCGGAAGGCCTGGCGCGCAGGTCCTGGTGATGCCATCCATGCGCGCAGGCGAGGAAACCCTTGCGTCCGTCCGCGCCGTGGCGCGACGCACCGCCGCCGCGCGCTTCGGCGCATGGTTGCCGCTCGTCGCGGCCGTCGCGTTGATCGCCCTTCCCAGCGTGCTTACGCCCTATACGCGCGATCTGGTGATGACGCTGATCATCTACGCGATCTTCGCGCTCAGCCTCGAGCTGCTGGTGGGCACGACCGGGCTCGTCAGCTTCGGGCACGCGGCTTTCCTCGGCATCGGCGCGTACATCACGGTGCTGGCGACGCCCGCGTCCGGCCCGGGTTCCATCGCCGTACTGCTGCCGCTGGCGGTAGGCGGCGCGGCACTCTATGCGTTGATCGTCGGCGCCCTGAGCCTGCGCACGCGAGGCGTGTATTTCCTGATGGTGACGCTGGCCTTCGCGCAGATGGCGTTCTTCGTGTTCCACGACACGGACGTCGGCGGCGGTAGCGACGGGATCTATCTCTATTTCCGGCCGGTGATGGCGGTCGGCGAGCACAAGCTGCTGGATCTGGACCAGTGGGGGCAGCTCTACGGGCTGGCGGTGGGGATGCTCATCTTCACCTACGCGTTTCTCGCGCTGTTGCGGCGCTCGCGCTTCGGGCATGCGCTGGCGGGCATCCGCATCAACGAGCAGCGCATGCGGGCCGCGGGCTTCCGCACCTACGGCTACAAGCTCGCGGCCTTCGTCATCGGCTGCGCACTCGCCGGCATGGCGGGCTTCCTGATGGCTGCGAAGAACGGGGTAGTGAATCCCGAGCTGCTGTCCTGGCATCTCTCGGCCGAGGTGCTGCTGATGGTGATCTTCGGTGGCCTCGGCAGCCTCCGCGGCGCGGTGATCGGCGCCGTCGGTTTCACGCTGCTCAAGGAACTCTATCAATCGCCCGGGCTCGTCGGCACGCTGGCGGCCGATCACTGGCAGCTGACCATGGGCATCACGATCATCCTGTTCGTGGCCTTCGTGCCGCGTGGCGTGATCGGCATCTTTCGCCGGCTGCGGACGGCACCGGGCTCATGACAACCGACGCTACGACGCTGCCGACGCTTCGCGCGCAGGAGCTGACGCGCCGCTTCGGCGGCCTGGTCGCCGTCGACCGCGTCTCGCTCGACCTGCGTCTGCAAGAACTGCACGCGGTGATCGGGACAAACGGCGCGGGCAAGTCCACGCTCATCAACATGCTGTCCGGAGAGATTCCGGCCAGCGCCGGCAGCGTCCAGCTCGATGGCGCCGACATCACCGCCTGGTCGCAGCCGCGCCGCGCGCGTGCGGGCGTCGGCCGCAGCTACCAGCGGACCACGATCTTTCCGGAGTTCACGGTATTCGAGAACTGCCGCCTGTCGGCGCAGGCCATGCTGCAACGGCCGTGGTCGGTATGGCGGTCGGCCGATCGCTGCGGCTACAGCACGGACGCGGCAATGGCGGCCCTGACGGATGCGGGCCTCGCCGAGGCCGCACAGCGCGTCGCCGGCACCATGAGCCACGGCCAGAAGCGCCAGCTCGAGATCGCCATGTGCCTGGCGACGCGCCCGCGCGTGCTGTTGCTGGATGAACCGCTTGCCGGCATGGGGGCGGAGGAGACCGAGCGCATGCTCGAGCTGCTGGACGCGCTCAAGGAGACGCACGCGGTCCTGCTCGTTGAGCACGACATGGACGCGGTGTTCCGCGCGGCCGATCGCATCACGGTGATGGTCAACGGCGCGGTGCTCGCCAGCGGCACGCCGGAGCAGATCCGCGCGAGCGCAGAAGTGCGCGAAGCCTATCTCGGCGAAGGCGTGGGCGCATGAGTGCGGCCATCCCGGAACCGCTGCTGCGGGTCGAGGGCCTGCACGCGTGGTACGGCGACAGCCACATCCTGCACGGCGTGGATCTCGAGATTCCGAGCGGCACGGCGATCGGCTTGCTGGGCCGCAACGGCATGGGCAAGACGACGCTGATCCGCTCGGTCATGGGCTATCTGCGCAAGGTCACCGGGCGCGTGCAGTGGCTCGCGCGTGACGTGGCGGGTCGCGTCCCGGAGCGCATGGCCCGCCTCGGGATCGGCTACGTGCCGGAAGGCCGGGGAATCTTCCCCAATCTTTCGGTCCGCGAGAATCTCGTGATGGCGGCGCGGGCCGGCGTGCAGGGCGATCGATCGTGGACGCTCGAGCGGGTGGTGGCGACCTTCCCGCGCCTTGCCGAACGCATGCGCCACGGCGGCGCGCAGCTGTCGGGCGGCGAGCAGCAGATGCTCGCGATCGGGCGCGCGCTGATGACGAATCCGCAGCTGCTCATCCTCGACGAGGCCACCGAAGGCCTCGCGCCGCTGATCGTGCGGGAGATCTGGCGCGTTATCACCGAGATCCGGCATACCGGCATCGCGACGCTGATCGTCGACCGCAATTTCCGCGCGGTGCTGGCCCATACGGACCAGGCGGTCGTGCTCGAGAAGGGACGCGTCGTGCTGGCGGGCGTTTCCGGTGAGCTGTTGCGCGACGCGTCGTCCTTGACGCGGGTCCTGGGCGTATAGCCGCCGAGTCGTACCGCGCAGCGCGCGGGACACGCCCCATGCCTGGCCCGCAGATCGATATCGATACCAGCCGTCTCACGTCGCCGCGACAGCGGCTGTCGATCGCGGCGCTTGTCGGCATCGCTTCGGCGCCAGCGATTTTCCTGCTGTGGTTCATCATCAACGTGGTGTTGCGTTGGGTCGGTCAAGGGGCGCACGTCCTGCCGATTGCGTTTCCGCTGGTGGTGCTCCTCGTGTTCATGGCGGCGGGCTGCGCCTTCCCGGGGATCGCGTGGGTGCTTGTCACGCGTTTGTGGAAGATCGTGGCGCCCCTGGCGGAGGGAAGCTGGTTCTAAGACGTGGACGACCGCCGCACTGGCCCGCTTGCGACGAGGATCGGTCGACGGGCAGCTGGCGCGGCGGATCTCAGCTTCCCGGGGCGCGGCGCGGCCGCGTTGGTCTCGCTGCCGCTGGCCACTCCGGTCTGCGGGCTGCTGTGGTTCGCCTTCAACGCGAGCGCCAACCGGTGGCTTCGGGGCGATGCGGCCCTGCCGCCGTGGGTTCCGGGCTTTGCGCTGCTCGGCTTCGCGGCGCTGTGCTTTGTCTTCCCGAGAGTTGCGCCCGCGACCGTAAAGCGGATGTGGGCACTGGTCCTGTGGCTCGGAAGACGCGGCGTCGGCCAGTGAATCCGCGCCGCTGCGAGCCGCATCGGGGCGGGCTTGAGCGTGTCGCCAGCGTGGGCCGAGTCGCCCGCGGCGCGCACATCGTCAGGATTCGGTGCGTTTCGCGCGCTGCGCCATCGTGCGGTGGACGTCGTGCGTCACCACGCCCGCCTCGTGCGACGGCCTGGCGAAGAAGTCGGGGTGCTCCAGCGTGTGCTGCATGTCGGCGAGGCCGTCCGCCCAG